>CAYPKV010000093.1:0-8110 GCA_964411415.1 uncultured bacterium | reverse complement strand
GCCCTCTCTGGATCTGACTTCAGTGAAATCAGCAACCCAGACGCGGTCCGGAGCGTCTTGATCCCACTCCCGTTTCACTAAGTCTTCGCTTGCTGGGGCAGTCGGTGTCCCTTGACGCTGTCCGGAACTGCAGTGGCCCAGACCACCCACCAGATCGATCTGTTGATTCAGCCCATCGAAGGCCGGGTGATCCCGGAGTTTTACTTCGCACCGGTCGGCCTGTTCATCGAACCGGGCGACACCGTGCGGTTCATGGCGGTGACACCCCATCACACCGTCACCGCCTACCACCTGCAGCACGGAAAGTCGCAGCGGGTGCCGGACGGGGTAGAGCCGTTCTCATCGCCGATCATCCCGCTGGGCGAGAGCTGGGAGTACACCTTCACGGTGCCAGGCATCTACGACCTGTGGTGCGGACCGCACGAGAGTTACGGCATGGCCATGCGGATCGTAGTTGGGGAAGCTTCCGGTCCGGCGGCACAGCCGTCTGCTGACTTCAGCCCGGAAGGCACCTTCGCGACGGCAGGAACAGTGCTGAACGAACCGGCGCTGGATGCTCAGCGCATCATCGACGCCGGCTCGGTGTCGTGGAGCGAGATCAGTCCGGAATCGAAAGTGCTGCAGGAACCACCGGCGGACGCAGCAGCTCACTGAACTGGCAGTAACAGGTTGTGGACTTCCCGCCCGGGCGCAGGTTGCGACGGGCGGGAAGTCACTGGAACGCAACTGGAACGCCTCGCCCCTATCCTGAACTCAGGATCACCAGGAAAAGGGGAACAAATGCAGAAACTGCTGATCACCGTTCTGACTGCCTTAAGCGCGTTCGTCCTCGCCCAGGACCCGGAGGCGGCCATCGCCCGTTTCGCGGAGCTGGGCATCACGCATAACAACGCACCGATAGATGCCGACAACATCACGGGCATCCAGTCGCTGCGCATAGACAGCGACGCCGGCGAGCTGATGACGGATGATGACGTGCGCCACCTGCTGGCCCTGCCGCGGCTCGGCAACCTGTCGTTCAGCGCTGCGCCGCAGCTCACTGCGGCGGGCCTCGCCCAGCTCCAGGGGATTCCGGAGCTGTGGAAGCTCGAGTTCCGCAGTGCGGACCTGACGGACGACCAGCTGCAGGGGCTCGCCGGCCTGCAGGCGCTGCGCAGTCTGGACCTGGCGCTAAACCGCCGGGTGACCGACGCGGCCATGGACGTCATCGCGGGGCTGAGCAGCCTCGAGACGCTGACCCTGGACAGTACGGCGGTCACTGATGCGGGCCTCAGCAGCCTGGCGGGGCATGGCTCACTGCAGCGCGTCAGCCTGCTGCGGACTGCCGTCACCGATGCCGGCCTGGAAGCACTCGGCCAGGTCCCCGGCCTGCAGAGCCTGAGCCTGAGCAACACAGGCATCCGCGGCAGCGGTTTCGCGCATCTGGCCGGCCTGACCGGGCTCGAGGAGATCGGCGCGCAGAACCTGCAGCTGACCGACAGCAGCGTCGGACTGCTGGCGAACATCCCCTCGCTGCAGCGGCTTTACCTCTGGGACAACGAGCTGACCGACGACGCCGCCGTTTCGCTAGCCGGCCTGCCCGAGCTGAGAACTCTTTACCTGGACAACAACAGCATCACCGACGCGGGGCTCGGTGCGTTCGCGGGGCACGGTTCGCTGCGGATCCTGTGGCTGTCGGGCACGGACGTCACGGACGCCGGCATCCCGGCGCTGCTTGACACGGAACTGGAGCAGGTATTCCTGAACGGCACGGCGGTCACTGATGAAGGCGTCCTGCTGCTGGCCGGCGTCCCCAGCGTGCGCAGCATCCAGGTGCGCAACACCGCGGTCAGTGAAGCCGGCATCGAAGCCGCAATGGAGCTGGAGGGCCGCAACGAACAGCTCCAGATCCGCCGCTGATGGACAGCCTGCAGGAGCTGGCAGACAGGATCCTCTACACGCCCGCGTGGGAGGCAGCTCAACTGGCAGTCATCCTGATCGGCCTCGGCAGCCTGGTGGTCATCGTGTTCGGTATCGCCGAGAGCCCCAGGGCGCGGCTGCTCGCCTGGACCGGAATCGGACTCATGATCCTGGGCGTAATCGCGTCGATGTTCTTCGAGGAGATCGTGTTCACCTGGCCCGAACTGCCTGCGTCGCGGCGGCTGCCCTACGCGCTGGGCCTGACCGGCTTCCTGCTGTTCACCGTCATGTTCATCTACAGCGGCTCCAGGCTGATCAGGGACGGCCTGTTCACGCAGTTCCCGCATCTGTTCAGGCGGGGTCCTGAGCGGGCGGAAGCGGTCCGCACCCTGCGACCGGGGTTCCTCTGGGGCCTGGCAAGCGCCGCGGTGTTCACCGTGTCACTGGTCGGTTATCACGGCCTGGACCTGATCCTGGGCCGGGCCGTCACCGCCGGCGCAGGCTGACCCGCAGGGACGGCAACTGGCAGCTGCATTACAATGGGGAATGCAGATAAGCTTGCGCCTGCTGGGGAGAGCAGCGGTGCAGGTCGGCGGCAGCGAAACACAGCTGACGCTGGACCGGCCCCTGTCACTGCTGGTGCACCTGGCGCTCCGGGCTGACTGGGTCAGCCGGGCGGAACTCGCGCTGCTGTACCGGCCGGAAGCGTCCGATGCAGCCGCGTCAGCGTACCTGCGCAAACTCGTGTTCCGCGCCCGCCAGCATGACTGGGCCGCCGGACTGGAAACCAGCCCGGGCGCACTCCGCTGGCTGGTCGCCACTGACGTGGCTGAGTTCCTGGCCAGGGTCAGCGCCAAAGACTGGGCGGCCGCACTCGACCTGTACGGTGGACCGCTCCTCGGGTCCCAGCAGCTGGACGCTGCACCCGGCTTCGCCTCGTGGCTGGCGCTGGAACGGCAGGTGCTGCGGAGCCGCTGGTTGCAGGCCGCCCTGAGCCGCGCTGAAGCGCACGCCACCCGCTCCGAGTTCAGCGCCGCTGCTGAGCTGCTGCAGCGGGTGGTGGAGAGCGACCCGCTCGACGAGGAGAACGTGCAGGCGTGCATGCGGGTGCTGGCCTCGGACGGTCGTGCCCACGAGGCCCTGGCGGTCTACGAACGGTTCCGGTTGGAACTCGCCGACGAGCTTGATGACCAGCCCCTCGAGACCACCCAGGCGCTGGCGGACAGCCTGCAGGAACAGGCGGCAGTAGCTGCGCGCCCGGCCACCCGGCTGCCCGAACCGACCACGTCGTTCGTCGGTCGCACCCGGGAACTCAGCAGCATCGCAGAGCTACTGCAGCGTCCCGACGTGCGGCTGGTGACGCTGGTTGGCCTGGGTGGCAGCGGCAAGACGCGGCTGGCGCTCGAGGTCGCCCGGCGTTCCGGGGAGCAGTGGCGGGACGGCGCCGCGTTCATCAGCCTGGCCGGCATCAGCAGCCAGGACGGCCTGGTGCAGGGCATCGCGGACGGTCTCGGCGTGATGCCCGTCGGCCGCGACCCGGGCGAAGCGCTGCAGAACGCACTCCAGACTCGTGAGCTGCTGCTGGTGCTCGATGACATGGACGCAGCACTCAGCTCCGCGCCTTACCTGATGACTCTGCTGGAGAACGCGCCCGGACTGACCCTGCTGGTCACCTCGCGCGAAGCGCTCAGGGTGAGTGGTGAATGGCTGGTCGACCCCGGTGGCCTGAACACTGACGATGGGGGCGACTCCGCTTCAGATGCCCTGCAACTGTTCGTTCAGCGGGCGGTGCGGGTCAGTCCGCAGATCGTGTTCAGCCCCGAGGAACTCGTAACCGTCGCGGACATGTGCCGGCGACTCGAGGGCCTGCCGCTGGCGATCGAACTGGCTGCCAGCTGGCTGAGGCTGCTGTCAGTAAGCGAGCTGGCCGGGCAGTTGCAACTGGACTCCGCGGTGCTGACCACCGAGCTTCGTGACGTGCCTGAGCGGCAACGCAGCGTCTGGCGGGTCATGGCGCACAGCTGGGAACGGCTGAGTGCTGCGGAGCAGTCGATCCTGACCCGGCTGACTGTGTTTCGCGGCAGTTTCAGCCTGGAGGCAGCCCGCGCCGTTGCTGGAGCGGAACTGGACCTGTTGCTCGGCCTGGTTGACCGTACCCTGGTGCGCCGGCGAACCTCGGGCCGGTTCGCGCTGCATGCACTGATCAGCCAGTACGCCCGCCTGCATGGTCCCGCTGCGGACCTGGCTGATGCCCGAACCGCGCACATGCAGTTCTTCACCGGCCTGCTCGGGCGGGTTGCGGCCGACCTGAAAGGCAGGGACGTGCCCGCCGGCCTGGAGCTGGTGCAGCAGGAGCTGGCTGAGGTGGAAGCCGCCTGGGATCATGCGGCCCAACAGCTTGACCTTAGCGCCCTTGCTTCAGCGCGCGAGGCGCTCGAGTACTTCCTGTACTACCGTGCGCGCTTCACGACCGGATCCAGGCTGTTCGGCACGGCCGCGGCTGCCCTGGCTGGTGCGCATGGGGCTGAGGCCCAGCGGCTGCGCGGCTGGATGCTGCTCCACCAGTCTGATCATGAGCGTCTGAACAGCCGGCTGCAGCCCGCGCGCCAGCTGCTGGATGAGGCGCTCGGCACGCTGCGGGAGTGGGGCAGCGAGCTGGATCTCGCTTACGCGCACCTGGCCGAAGGCACGATGCTGAGACAGGCGGGCAACTACGCCGCGGCAGAGGCGAAGCTGCAGGCGGTGCTCGAGGTTGCGGCTTCTGCGGGCGATAACTACCTGGCAGGGTCGGCTCACAACGGCCTGGGGACTGTGCTCGCCGACGGTCGGGGTGACGTGGAACGGGCCGAGGAGCACTACCGCCTGAGCCTGGCGGCGCACCGGCGCATCGACAACCTCGAGGGAATCACGGGTGCTCTGGTGAACCTGGGCGCCTGCCGTTTCGAGCTGGATGACCTGTCCGAAGCGGAACGGCTCTGGACCGAAGCTGCTGAGGCGTGCAGCCTGCTCGGCTACCGGCAGCGGGAAGCAGCGATCCTGAACAACCTCGGCTCGCTGGCCGAGGAACGCGGGGATGAGGACGCGGCGCAGCTGCAGTACGAGCGGAGTCTGAAGATGCGGCGCGAGATCGGCGATACCGCCGGCATCGCCCGGGTGCTGCCGAACCTGGGCAGGCTGGCGCACCGCCGTCACGATCACGCGCGGGCGCGGGTGCTGTTCCAGGAGTCCCTGGACGTGAGCCTGGCTGCTGGCGAGAGTGACGCTGTGGTGCACAGCCGCAGCATGCTGATCCGCAGCCTGGCGGGGCTGGGCCGGTTCAGGGACGCTGCAGCCCAGGCCCAGGTGGCTCTGGAACTGACTCTCGACACGGACTCCCTGCGGGACGCGCTCAGCGTGCTGTTCTCGGTGGCGCTGCTGTGGGAGCGGCAGGGCCAGGCGTGCGCTGCCCTGCGGTTGGCTGTCAGCGTCGGGGCCGCGGCGGCAGGCACGCTCGAGCCGTTACGCCGGGAGGCGGAGCTGGTCGCTGGTCGCCTGGCAGCCAGCTGCGGGAGGCCGGCTGAGCCTGCTCCTGACATCATGCAGCTGGCGGCGGACGTGCTGGAGCAGCTGCGGCAGCTGCCAGCAGGCCAGGGTCGTGGAACGCCAGTGGAACGCAGCTGAAGGTACCTTCGCTCATGACAGGTGAGCGGCTCGTAGCGAGCTTCATCGTGCGGGTGGTGGTCCAGTGGGGCAAGCGGCAGATCCGCGTGCTGGACGTGACCAACGGCGTGACGCAACAGTTCGGCAGTTACCCGGAACTGATCGGCTTCATGGCAGCCCGCGAAACGCAGTACGCGCCTGGCAGCAGGCCCGAGCGGCCTGAAGGGAGCTGAGATGAAGGTAACCCGTTTGGCATTGGTTGTGGCTGGCGCATTGGGCCTGGGCGGACTGGTGTTCGCCCAGACGACGCATGAGGTAGACCTGGTGATAGCACCGGTCGCTGGACAGCCGATCCCGGAGTTCTATTTCGAGCCGGTGGGCCTGTTCATCGAACCGGGCGACACCATCCGCTTCCTCGGCAACTCACCGCACCACACGGTGACGGCCTATCACCTGCTGCAGGGCAAACCGCAGCGCGTACCACGCTCGGTCGAGCCGTTCTCCTCGCCGATGATCCCGCTGATGCAGCACTGGGAGTACACCTTCACGGTTCCCGGGGTTTACGACGTTTGGTGCGGACCGCATGAGAACTACGGCATGGTGATGCGCATCGTCGTCGGTGAGGCCACGGGGCCGGCGATGGAAGCACCGGATGACTTCGGTCCCGAAGGGACTTACGGTGCTGCCGGCACGGTGCTGAGCGACCCGGCGATCGATCCGCTCAGGATCATCGAGGTCGGCTCGGTGTCCTGGAGCGAGATCAGTGACGAGGCGAAAGCCGGACCCGGTGAGCACGCGCACTGAGTCTTGACATGGCGGCCGGCCCGGAGGTGGCGTCCGGGTCGGCCTTTTTATTGTCCGAGTTCGTGGTGCGGAGCTTCTCTGGGGCAGTCATTGACGTTGTACTGACGACGTATGTACCGGCCTTAGAGGACCCTTACTGACGTCGTACATACAACGTAAGTCCCTTATCACCGGCATCACCGCCCAACGCAACCCGACCCGGCCTCACAGGCACTTCAGAGCTCCGGCGCTATCCTCGAAGCAGGAGGTGGGGCTCATGAAGCCCACTGTGACCAGTCAGAAAGCGCCGCTCGGCATCCTCGGTGGACACCTGATCGACGAGGCTGCCGTGCAGCAGATGAAACGCGCCATGGAGCTGCCCGTGTCGATCGCCGGCTACCTGCTGCCCGACGCGCACGTCGGTTACGGCATACCGATCGGCGGAGTGTGGGCCACCCGCAACGCGATCAGCCCGTACGCCGTCGGTGTCGACATCGGCTGCCGCATGCAGGTGACCGTCTTTGACGCGAAAGAGGACGCAATCCCGGTGAAGGAGCTGCGCAGAGCGGTGCAGCAGCACACGGTGTTCGGCGCCGGCCAGACGTTCCGCGCCGGCGACCGCAACTCTGACCCCGTGCTGGACAGCCCCGAATGGACGCGGCACCCGTGGCTGAAGCAGAACCCGAAGCTGCTGGACACCGCCCGCGAACAGCTGGGCACGAGCGGCGGCGGCAACCACTTCATCAACTTCGGTCGGGTGGAACTGCCCGACGGCAGCGAACACCTGGGCATGATGACGCACAGCGGCAGCCGCGGATTCGGCGCCAGCGTCGCCCGGCATTACTCGAAGCTCGCCCAGAAGCTGCACCCGGAGCTGCCGAAAGACGTCATCCACCTGGCCTGGTTCGAGCTGGACTCAGAGGAAGGCCAGCAGTACTGGCGGGCGATGCAACTGGCTGGCCAGTACGCAGCAGCGAACCACAACGTCGTCCACCGTCGGCTCAGCGAACACCTGGGGCTCGCGGCCCTCGATCCGCGCCCCGACCTGGGCTTCGCGGAAAACTTCTTCCACATGTGCTTCGGCAGCGTGCCCGAAGCGGAAATCGTGCAGGCGTTCGAAGCGTCTCTCATCCTGTACGCGGAACACAGCTTCAACGCCTCCACCTTCACGGCCCGTGTCGTCGCCTCCACGACCGCCGACTTATACAGCGCCTGCACCGCCGCGGTGGGAGCGCTCTAAGGCGCGCTGCACGGCGGGGCGAACGAAACAGTCATGCACGCCATGCTGGAAATAGACGACCCCGCGCGTGCCGCCGACTGGCTGCGCGGCAAGCTTGCCCGCCGGGAAGTGGTGATGGGCTTCGGTCACCGCGTGTACAAGCAGGGTGACAGCCGGGTGCCGACCATGAAAAAGGCACTCGAGCAGGTTGCCGGACTGCGCGACGGCGCAAAGTGGGTCGAGATGTACGAAACGCTCGAGGAGATCATGGTCCGGGAAAAGAACATCCACCCGAACCTTGATTTTCCCGCCGGCCCCGCCTACTACCTGATGGGTTTCGACATTCTTATGTTCACGCCCATCTTTGTGATGAGCCGCGTCACCGGCTGGTCCGCGCACGTAATGGAACAGGCGGCAAACAACGCGCTCATCAGGCCGCTGTCCGAGTACGCCGGTCCTGCGCAGCGGGAAGTTCCCGCCTGAGGGAGCCCGTTCTGAAGATGGTGCCCGCCGCCTGGCAGCTGCCAGGCGGCGGGCTTTTCGGTGCCGCCCGGTTTCTCGGACCATCAT
>CAYPKV010000092.1:0-8230 GCA_964411415.1 uncultured bacterium | reverse complement strand
TGAGTCTCGCGCAGGATCATCGCGACGGGGTCTGAGGCGATGGCGAGCGCTTCGTCGGTCAGGGCGGTGCCGCCGTTCTCCATGATCGCGCGCTCTAAGTTCGTCTGCGAGAGCGGTTCGCCGAACACCCACGTCTCGATGCCGTTGGCGCTGGGGTCCGCGACCGAGTTGGCGTGGATGGAGATGAACATGTTGCGGTCAGGCGTCGCGAAGTTCGAACGCAGCCGCAGGTCGGTCGCCTTGTTGCTGTCTAAGTGGTAGTTGCCGTCGCGGGTCAGGATGACCTCGATGCCTTCGCGCTCCAGCAGGGCTTTCAGCTTCAGGGCGACCTGCAGCACGACTTCGTGTTCGATGGCGTAACCGACTGCACCGGGGTCGACACCGCCGTGACCCGGGTCGATGACCACGATGCGGTGGCCGTTGCCGCCCGGCCCCGGAGCGGTCGTGGCCGTGTTGAGGGTGCTGTCAGTACCGGGCAGCGGCTGGGCGGCCGCGGCGGCGTTGCGCAGCGCGCTCGGCAGCTCGCTGACCGGCCGGCCCTGGATGTCGGGTCCGAAATCCATGTAGAAGGTGCCGGTATCGGTCGTCGCGTAGCGGAAGCCCCGGCCGGACGGGTCCAGCTGGTGGAACGTGTTGATGACCAGGCTCGGTTTGCCTTCGATGACCGTGTAGTAGGCGCTCTGCACGTAACGGTCCGTCTGGCGCCAGGCTGAGTCGGGGGCTGAACTGGCGTCGAACGATACGGTCATGGTCGTGCCGCTGGCGGCCAGCGTGAACGTCTCGATAGCACCCAGGTCGAGAGCCACGCGCGTGTAGCCATCGTGGGCGCCGACCCTGAACGGGTTGAGCGGCGGACCGCTGCTGGTGATCACGTCGGCGGGCTGTTCAGCCGGAGCGGTCACCGGCGGGGCGGGCGAGTCGACCGTGAACACCCGCGGCTGCGCGTGCCAGGCGACCTCAAATCCGAAAGCGCGGGCGAGTGGTTCGATGGCGATGTAGCTGGTGCCGTCCACGAGTATGGCCATCGGGGCGGTCCGGTCGGTGCCGTTGACGCGGATGCCGCCGCTGCGCGGGCTCAGGCCGGCTGCGATGTCGCTGGTGGCGACACTGGTGACGGTGGTGGTGCCTTTGCTGAAGGTAAGGGTACGCGACTCAGGCGACCAGCTGAGGCGCAGGTCCAGGTGCCGGGCCAGTGGACTGGCCTGGGCGTAAGGAGTGCTGGAATCTCCGAAGTCGATGAAGTACCACGGCCCGGCGTCGTCGGCGAGGTTGCCGTCGATGGCCAGGGAGTTCAGCCGTTCCTGGCCGAACGCGGTGATCGTTAACAGAATGATGATGAGTGCCGGGAACAGTCGCTTTATCACGCTGTTCTGGATTGTAACACCGGCCTGTGAGCGGCTTCTTACACCTGGTTTACGGTCGGACTGAGCTTACTTCCACATCTGTTTCAGCATCGCCTCGATGTCTTCGAGCGAATGCCGTTCAGCTGCTGCCGGGCGTGCAGTCTTCTTCGCAGCTGGCTGCTCTTCACGCCGGATGCGGTTGTAGGCAGCCGGTTCCTGACCGTCGGTCTCCAGCTCGAGCTGCAGGCCGCCGGGCGGGTTCAGCGGGAGGCCGGCTTCCGGTGCGGACTGGGGCTGCCCCTGGCGCGGCTGGGTGTAGCCGGTGGAAGTGCCGGAGCGCTCGAACCAGCTGGAGCGGCGGGTGTCACGCGCCATGCGGGCGTTCATGTCGCGGGCCAGGCAGCCGACCCGCACGCTGAGTACCGGCATGGTGACGCCGGGCTCGTTGGGGATGCTGAAGCTGATGACGTCGCGGAAGTTGAGGGTGAAGATGCTGCTGCCCAGGTCGATCATGCAGCAGCTGGTGCGCAGGTCGCGCAGCCGGACCGTGACCGGCGTGGCGCCTTCGAACTCCAGGCGGAGCTGGTCACGCTTGAACCTGCCGGACTGGATCCGGTTGTGGGCTCCTGAGTACTCGAGGAGGAACGCGTGTATATCAAACTGGCTGGCCTGCATCTGGGTCAACGATAACCCAACTGTCAGCGCTCTGCATGGGGGTTAAGGCAGCCCGGAGCTTGACACCTTAGCAACTAAGGTATATGCTGTCTGCAACTGAAAGGACGGCCATGGACTACTTCGCCACACCAGCGGGACTCTTTCTGATCAGCGGCAGCATCGGCATCTTCGGGCTTGCGCTGCTGTACCTGACTGCACACCTGATCCTCCGTCACACAGACTGGTTCAGGGCAGAGCAGCCCCGGCCATCGCTGCGGCGCCGTGCTCTTACCGGTTCAGTTGTTTCAGTCAGTCAGCGTCAGCCGCGTCAGGCTCAGGTGCTTCAGCCGCGTCGGGTTCCAGCAGCTCACGCAGCTGCTGCAGCCTCACGGCAGCAGCCTCCCGCTCCTGCGGACTTTGAATGGGCAATGCCTCGGCAGCCTGCAGCAGCTCCCTGGCAAGTTCCGGCAGTTTCGCAGCCCGCGCGGCATCAGCAGCCGCCAGTGTGGCAACAAGTCTCTGCGTTTCCTGCAGGCGCAGCTCCTGCACGTCGCTGATCAGCGCCGGCACGCTCTCCGGAGCATCACGGACCGCCAGGTCCAGTGCCGCCAGGTAGTGCGGCAGCGCCGCATCGTGTGAAGCACCCGAACGGAAGTGTTTCGCGATAAGTTCCGACAGTTCGAACGGAGCCCGGGTCTCCAGCCAGGTGGCGATACGCAGGTGACGCAGCGGCCGGTCCGAGAACGGCACCATCTGTAACACCGCGTGGCGCAGCAGCTCACTCTGGAAGCGCAGCTGTGCCTCACCAGGGATGCGGCTCTGGGTCTGCTCCCGCAGGATGTGCTCGCTGAGCAGCTGCTCCAGTGCCCGCGCAGCCCCCGGTCCGCCCAGCTCCAGCAGCAGAGAGGTCCAGGTGCGCTCACCCGTCAGTGCCGCCAGCGCCAGCAGTTGCCGCTCGTCCTGACTGAGCCGGTCCAGCCGCGCCTGCAGTACCGCTTCAAGTGAACCAGTGAACGAGACATCCTCCGTCACGCTCAGCGCCCGGCCCAGCTCCAGGATGTAAGCCGGCACACCCGCCACCTGATAAACAAGCGCCTCGGTCGCCGGCCGCATCACCGGATGCGCCACCTGGTTGAGCAGCTCCAGGCTCTCAGCCATCGACAGCGGCGGCAGACGAAGCCACTCACCCGTTTCCGGCCGTTCCGGTGACCGGGTCGTCCGCAGTATCAGTACCGGCGCTTCCGCCTCGCGCAGCAGCTGCAGGAACTCGACCAGCTCCGGGTCCTCAACATGCGACTCGATCACCAGCACCAGCGGACGGTCATCACGGCGTGCCAGCGCCACCAGCAGGTCACGCCACGACAGGCTGGTGCGATTGACCCGACGCCGCTCCAGCCGCGTGTACGGCTGCAGCTCCACGAAACCGAGGCTCGCCAGGATCTGCCGGCGCCAGCGTGGTTCATCCGGCAGCAGCTCCAGCAGCACCGCTTCAACCTCAGACTGCTGCGGCATCGTCTCTGCACTGCCCGGCACCCGGAACATCGCCCGTGCCAGGGCGAACCACGACAGTGACGCGCCCGACCGCTCAGCCGGCCACAGCACCAGTGCCGGTTCCGGCAGCCGGGGGCCTGTGAACTCCCGCAGCAGCCGACTCTTGCCGATACCCGTGTCACCTGACACCCACAGCTCCCTGACCGCACGGGTTGTCCGGACTTCAGCCAGTGCAGCCCCGAGCATCGCCAGGGCATCTTTCCGGCCCACGAACTTCAGGTGCGCGTTCGGATCAGCCGTAACCGGCTCCGGGTTGGACCGCAGCACGTACAGCTGGCTTATGTCCGGGAAGCCGGCCAGCCGGACCGGGCCCGTCGGTTCGAAGTTCATGCGGTAGCGGGTCGCTTCAAAGGTGGCAGGGGACACCCACACCTCACCCGGCGTGGCAGCTGCTTCGACCCGTGCGGCCAGGTTCACCGTCGAGCCCATGACCGTGTACTCGCGCACCCGGCCGGAACCGAGCTCACCAGCGATCACGACCCCGGTCGAAACACCCGCCCGGCCTTTCAGGCCCGTGCCTTTGGCAGCACCGATTCGTTCGATGGCCCGCAGGCCGGCAGCGGCAGCGTTCACGGCCCGCTCGGCATCGTCCGCATGGCTGCGGGGTGCACCGAACACTGCTATCAGCCCGTCACCACGGAAGGCGTCCACATGACCGGAGAACTCCTCGACGATGCCGGCGACCGCGGTGAGCACCTCGTCCGCCAGGTCACGCAGCGCCTCCGGGTCCAGGCCATGGGTCAGGGTGGTGAAGCCAGCCAGGTCGATGAACACGACACTGACGACACGCCGCTCCCGCTGTGCCGGTGCAGCAAGCGGCGAACCGCACATGCCGCAGAAACGCATGCCGGGCGCAGTCTGGGAGCCGCAGGCGGGACAGTTCATCCCCTGTATGTTAAGTCCACTGAATCCGAGACGCAGCTGTACGTGCCAGGCCCACACACTTCAAAATCTCAGAAGCCGAGCCGCGGCTGTGGATCCACGAACCGGTTGCTGACCTGCACCCAGATCTTCAGGATGTCGTTCTGCACGATGGTGCCGCCCCCCAGGTAGCCGAGCAGCTGACCTTTGGAGACGCGCTGGCCCGCCTCGACCAGTGGCGGCTGCAGGTTCGTGTACGAGACGAGCATGTCCGTCTCGTGCTGGATGGCCACCAGGTAACCGTCGTTGGCGGACAGGCGCATTACCGTCATCACCACCCCCGCTTCCATCGCAGTGACTGCAGCGTTGGGGGTCGAGGCACGCAGTGCCAGGTACGAGTTGTTCTCGAAGCCGTACTGGCTGGCGATGGTCGGTCCCGGGACCGGCCACGAGTAGTTGCTGTTGCCGGGCAGGAGCGGTTCCGTCAGGTTGGTGATCCTGGTACGCGTCTCAGCTGCCTGCTGCTCAAGGTTCTGTCGCTGCTGCTGGTCGAGCCACGCCTGTGCAGCCTCGCGCTGCAGGCGTTCCTCTTCGGCCCGCAGGCGTGCGATCTCGTTCTGCAGGCGGTTACCCAGGCTCTGCAGGGTCGATTCCAGCTCGTTCTGCGCCTGCAGGAGTGCCTGCTGCTGCGCCCGCTGGCCCGCCTGGGTGCTCTCCAGCTCGGCGATGATGGCCGCCAGGCTGTTCTGCTGCAGGACGAGCGCTTCTTCGTTGACGCGCAGGTTCTCCTCCGCTGCTGACTGGGCCTGCAGCTGGTCACTCTGGCGTTGCTGCGCCCCGAGCAGCTGTTCCCTCGTCATGTTCAGCTCGTTGACCAGGTCAACATCCTGCTGGGTCAGCAGCGCCAGGTAGGCGCTGCGCACCTGGAAGTCGTGGTAGCTGGTCGCCTGGCTGAGCGCTTCGGCGTAGCGGTTGTTGCCCTGGGTGTACAGGTTGACCAGAAGCGCGCTGATCCGCTCCAGCAGCGAGTCAAGGTTGCCGAGGATGCGTTCAATCTCAGCCGCAGTTGCTTCAAGGTCCAGCTCCAGCTGGGCGATCTCCGCCTGCAGCGCAGCCCGCTGGGCCCGCAGGTCGCTGATCTGCTGGCTGACGTTGTCACGGTCACGGATACGGGCCTGCAGTGTGCTGGCGGTCGAGCCGAGTTCAGCTTCCAGGCGGCTGATGTCGGCACTGCGTTCCTGGAGCATGCGCTCGTACGCGGCGATCTCACTCTCCAGTGCATCGCGGGTACTCGTGTCAGCCCGCGGCTGGGCTGCAGCCTGGAACAGCACGGCCAGAGCCAAAGTGATCGCTAGCAGGCGGACTGCCATGCTCAATAATCTTCCCTGAGGTGCTGAGCAACGCCAACGGTACTGCCGACCAGGCCGACCAACAGCGCCAGCGCCAGCAGCAGCAGCGGGATCTGCGTCAGCGTGACGGTGTCATCCACCAGGCGGACGAAGGCCAGCTGGGAACGGAGACGGTCGACGATGAACAGGTAACTCGGGATCACAACAGCAGCGGTTATGACTGCGCTGAAGAAGCCCAGCAGCAGCCCTTCCACCAGGAACGGCGCCCGGATGAACCCCTGGGTCGCACCGACCAGGCGCATCACTTCGATCTCCTTGCGGCGCGCCACGATGGCAGCCCGGATCGAGTTGGTGATGGCGAACAGTGCCGCGGTGAGCATGATGATGATCAGGATGCTGCCGACGACCCGCAGTGAGTCGTTGACGGCCAGGAACATCTCGACGTCCTGGGCCCCGTCCATGACCGAGGTGACACCCGGCAGCTGCCGCAGTCGCGCTGAGACGGTCGGGGTCAGGGTCGGATCCAGCAGGCGCAGTTCGATGGCGTTGGGCAGAGGGTTGCTCACGAGCGCAGCCGCCTGACTCAGGGCGGGCAGGTCCGTGACCAGGCCGGCCAGCGCTTCGTCCTTGCTGACGAACACCACCCGGCGGGCATCGACCTCAGACCAGGCGCGGATGACCTCCAGCAGCTGCGGATGATTGGCGCCGTCCTCCAGGAAGACGGTGACTTCCAGCTCGTTCTGCAGGTCAGCCAGGAACAGGTTCAGGTTGACGCTTATGAGGCTGAACGCTGCCAGCAGGGTCAGCGAGAGGGTCATCGTCGTGATGGTCGAGACGGTGGCCACCCAGTTGGAGCGCATGGCCAGGAACGCCTGCTTCAGTGCGTACACGGGGAGCCTCCCAGGTGCGCACCGGTACCTTGCGGACGTGCCAAACGGTTCACTCGCGCCATGATATCAACCGCTCTATGAAAACAATCCGGTCTGCGGCCGGTTTGTGAGAACCAGCACAGACCGGTGGGGCTGTTCAGAGGACCCGGATGATCGCGTCAGTCATCTCGGTCGTACTGGCGCTGCCGCCCAGGTCGGCGGTAACCGGTCCGGATTCCAGCACGCTGTTGACTGCCAGGTCGACACGTTCGGCCTCCGCGTGGTGACCCAGGTGCCGCAGCAGCATCGCCGTGGTCAGGATCATCGCCGCAGGGTTGGCGATGCCGCGGCCCGCGATGTCCGGCGCGCTGCCGTGCACGGGTTCGAATATCGCGTGGTCCGTGCCGACGTTGGCGCTGGGCGCCAGGCCCAGGCCGCCGACGAGTCCGGCCATCAGGTCGCTCAGGATGTCGCCGAACAGGTTGGTGCTGACCAGGACGTCGAACTCTTCCGGCTGCCGCACCAGCTTCATCGCAGCTGCGTCGACGATTATGTCCACGCACTCCACGTCCGGGTACGACGCGGCAATCTCGCGGCACGTTTCCAGGAACAGGCCCGAGACGAGCGGCAGGACGTTCGCCTTGTGGATCACGTGCACCCGCTTGCGGCGCTGCCGTGCCTGCTGGAAGGCGATGTGGGCGATGCGGGCGCTGGCTTCACGGCTGACCATGGCGTCGGCGATGGCGATGTCGCCGTAACGCCGCTCCTGCTCGACGTACAGGCCCTGGGTGTTCTCGCGCACCATCAGCATGTCGACGTTGTCGAAACCACCGGCGACAGGACGGGAGCGGGCGGGCCGCAGGTTGGCGAACAGGTCCAGCTGCCGGCGCATGAAGCGGATCGCCCCCTGGTGGCCGGGTACGCGGTGGCTGGGGCTGGTGAAAGCCCCGGCCAGGGTCGCGTCGGTGTTGCGTACGGACTCCAGCGTCGCTTCCGGCACGCTTGTGCCGGTGCGTTCGAAGGTCGCCCAGCCGGCCTCAGCTTCGATGAACTCGAAGGGCAGGCCGGTGGCCTCGAGGACGCGCAGCGCCTGCGGCATCACCTCGGGTCCGATGCCGTCGCCGGGGATGACCGTGATGCGGTTCACGGCATGCCGTGGCTGCGGGCCAGAGCGGTCACGTCCGCCCTGACTGCCGCAGGGTCCTCGCCGTTCAGGGCGCGGTCGATCAGTTTTGCCACCTGGCGCATGCCGTCCTCAGTGAAGCCACGGGTGGTCAGAGCCGGCGTGCCGATGCGGATGCCGGAAGTGATCCACGGCTTGCGCTCATCGAACGGCACCATGCTCTTGCTGACCGTGATCTGCACCGGGTCGAGCAGGTCGACGGCCTTCTTGCCGGTCATGTCGCGGTTGCGCAGGTCGACCAGCATCAGGTGGTTGTCGGTGCCGCCGGACACGAGGCGGTAACCGAGCTTGGTCAGCTCTTCAGCCAGCACCCGGGCGTTCGCGACGGTGCGGCGCTGGTAGTCAGCGAAGTCCGGCTGCAGCGCCTCGAAGAAGGCGACGGCCTTACCGGCGATCACGTGCTCGAGTGGGCCGCCCTGC
>CAYPKV010000091.1:4244-8259 GCA_964411415.1 uncultured bacterium | reverse complement strand
GAGGCTGAGGTCAGCTTCGTGCACGAGGTCGCCGGCCTGGCCGGCGATGACTTCCTGCACGTGGCGCTGTGGAACCCGTATCACGCCCGTGAACTGCCTGGTCCGGCGCTGCTGGCGTTCGGTTACCGACCCGCCAGCCTGCGGGCAGTGGTGGCGGCTCTACGGGGCGCGCCGGTCACTGGGGTACTGCCTTTCTGACGCTTGACACCAACCACCTGACCCCTTAAGGTATACACGCGCTGCACGTTGTCATCTTCGTGCCGCCACTGTTCGTGGTTCCGGACACCTGATACTCAGGTAACACCGTCGCATATCGCGGTGCCGGGACAAAATCGCGCCTCAGCTTTTGCAGGCGCCAAGTCCAGCTTTCGTTAGTTCGGAAGTGCCCAACCGTCCTCGACTTCCGCACAGCAGTGTGCAGTTGAAGGCCCAGATACGGAGGCAACCGATCGAATCCACGCTTACAGAGCCAGGCGGACAACCGTTCGCCACTGGCCAGGCCAGGCCGTTCATCCGCTTCGAGAAGGTCAGCAAGTCGTACGGCGACCTGACCGTGCTTGACAACCTCGATTTCCAGGTTGCCGAGAACGAGAAGCTCGCCATCATAGGGCCCAGCGGCAGTGGCAAGACCACGATCCTGCGGGTCCTGATGACGCTGACGAAACCCGACTCCGGCCGCATCTGGGTCGGTGATGAGCCACTGTGGCACACGGAGGAAGGCGGCCGCATCCGGCCGGCCACCACGCGGCACCTTCGCCACGCGCGCCGCCGCATCGGCATGGTGTTCCAGCATTTCAACCTGTTCAACAACATGAGCGTCCTGCGTAACGTGACCGAGGCGCCGATCCACGTGCAGAAGCGGGACCGGGCCGCGGCGCAGGAACAGGCACTGGAGCTGCTGGACATGGTCGGCCTGGCCGACAAGGCTGATGCGTTCCCCGCACAGCTGTCCGGTGGCCAGAAGCAGCGTGTCGCCATCGCCCGCGCCCTGGCGCTTGAGCCTGACGTCATGCTGTTCGACGAGGTCACCTCGGCGCTCGACCCGGAACTGGTCGGCGAAGTACTTGAGATTCTGCGCCGGCTGGCCCGCGACACGCAGATGACGATGCTGTTCGTCACCCATGAGATGCGTTTCGCCCGGGATGTTGCCGACCGTGTCGTCTTCTTCGACGCCGGCCAGGTGGCAGAGGAAGGCACGCCGGAGAAGATGTTCACTGCCCCGGAGAACCCGCGTACGCAGGAGTTCCTGCGCGCTGTCCTGGGCGACTGAGCCATGTGTCCTGCCGATCCGGCGGGACCGTCACCACCGCACGGTCCCGCTGCACGATGCAGAAACCGGCGGCTGTTCAGGCTGCCCACGTTCCAGACCGTACCCCCGGAGGTACCGAATACATGAAACACTTCGCACGCAACGCCATTGCCGCCGCCGTGCTGGCCATCAGCGCCAGCGCCGTGGCCCAGACCACCCTTGATGACATCCGTGAACGCGGCTACATCCAGATCGCGACTGCCAACGAGATCCCATACGGCTTCGTGAACGCAGCCGGCGAGGCTGAAGGCATCGGCCCCGACGTGGCCACCGCAGTGCTCAACAACCTGGGCATAACCGACATCCAGTGGGTGGTCACCCAGTTCGGCTCGCTCATCCCGGGCCTGATGGCCGACCGCTTCGACCTCGTTGCAGCCGAGCAGGCCATCCTGCCGGACCGCTGCAGCCAGGTACTGTTCTCGACCCCCAGCTCCAGCTACGGCGAAGGCATGCTGGTCGCTGCCGGCAACCCTGAAGGCATCACCAGTTACGACGACTTCGTCAACAACCCCGACCTGATCATGGGCATCATGTCCGGAGCGGACCAGCTGGACTTCGCGCAGGCCTACGGCATCCCGGAGAGCCAGATCGTGATGATCCCCGGCAACACCGATGCCCTGTCTGCCGTGACCGCCGGCCGGGTGCACGCCTATGCTGCCACCGGTCTGACCGTCGCCAACCTGGCTGAGGCTTCTGACCGCGTCGAAGCGGCCGAAGGCTTCCAGACCCCCGTCGTCAACGGCGAGGTCGTGCGCAGCTGGGGTGGCTTCACCTTCAAGCTCGAGAACGAAGAGCTCCGTGACGCCTTCAACGCCGAACTCGAGGCGTTCCAGCAGACTGATGAGTGGCGGGAGATCCTGACCGGTTACGGCCTGTCGGACGTCGACGTCGATGAGGCTCTGGCCGCCAGCACGCTCGCACTCTGCGAAGCCCACTGAACTGATGCCGGGCGCATGGCTTCGTGCCGTGCGCCCGTCCCACTCACACCATGGAAACCTATCTGAACCTGCTGCCGGCCCTTCTGAAAGGCGCCGGCGTGACACTGCAGCTGGCCCTGTGGTCGACGCTGTTCGGTGCCGTACTCGCGTTCGCGTCCGGTATCGGCAAGCTGTCCGGCATCGGACCCATCCGCTGGCTCAGCTTCACTTACGTGGAGATATTTCGCGGCACCTCGCTCATGGTGCAGATGTTCTGGCTCTTCTTCGCCCTGCCGATGATCGGCATCCGCCTCGACCCCATGGTCGCCGGAGTGCTGGCGCTGTCGCTCAACATCGGCGCGTACGGCGCTGAAGTCATCCGGGGCGCGCTGCTGGCAGTGCCGGCGGGTCAGCGCGAGGCCGTCACCGCACTCAACTTCTCCGCGACCCACGCCCTGTGGCGCGTCTATCTGCCACAGGCGCTTCCGGAGATGATGCCACCGTTCGGCAACCTGGTGGTGCAGAACGTCAAGAACACCGCGCTCGCCTCGCTGATCACCCTGACGGACCTGACGTTCGCGGCGCAGAACCTGCGCAACCTGACCTTCCAGACCGTTGAGATCTACACGCTCACCCTGCTGATGTACTTCGTCATGTCACTCGCCTTCATCGGGCTGATGCGGGTTGTTGAGAACGTCGTGCGGCGGCGCACCGGCAATGCCGTGAACGGAGCGCGGGCCTGATGCTGTTCGGTTTCGAATGGGACCTCTCCAGCGAATGGGCTTTCGCGTGGTCGATACTGCCGATGCTGCTGCGCGGCCTGCTGGTCACGGTTCAGGCGACGCTTCTGGGCATGGCCATCGCGCTCGTTCTCGGTCTGGTGCTGGCCCTGCTGAAGATGGTGCCGAACCGGCTCATCTCCTGGCCAGTCAGCTTCTTCCTCGAGTTCGTGCGCAACACGCCGCTGCTCGTGCAGCTGTACTTCCTGTACTTCGTGCTGCCGGACTACGGTCTGATCCTGCCGGCGTTCCTGACCGGCGCGGTGGCGCTGGGTATCCAGTACAGCGCCTACACTGCCGAGGTTTACCGCGCCGGACTGCAGGCGGTCGACCAGGGTCAGCACGAAGCGGCTGTAGCGGTTAACCTGCCCGGCTGGCTCACGTTCCTGCACGTCATCATCCCGCAGGCGATACCCCGCGTAGTGCCGGCGCTGGGCAACTACCTGATCTCGATGCTGAAGGACACGCCGCTGCTTTCGGTCGTGACGGTGCTGGAGATGATGGGTGTGGCGACGCTGATCGGCGACCGGACCTTCCGTTACTTCACGCCGCTGACTATGGTTGGTGGACTGTTCCTGCTGCTCTCACTCGTCTCGGCCTGGCTGGTGCGGGTGCTGGAGCGGCGCCTGCCGAAAGCAGGCCTGCCGCTTCGTTAGATACGACGGCCCTGCCGGCTTCCCTGCGTTGAGGGAGGTCGGCAGCCGGCCCGGAGTGGCTGAATCAGTTCTGGTTCTGCTGTTGGCGTGACATCCAGATCGCACCCAGGATCGCGCTGGCAGCTGCGACAAGCAGGACGGTCAGGATGAGCAGTACCACGCGCAGGGGGCCACCGGTGATCAGGAACAGGATGCCGCACACGACGGCAGCCAGTCCCAGGCCGATGGGCCAGAACGCTCCGATTATGAACTCCGGAGTTTCGGAATCCTTATTCATTCCTGTTCAGTATATATGTGCAGCGGAGGGCGGCCGGGTTCAACTGAACCCGGCCACCCTCCGGTTACCCAGGCAGC
>CAYPKV010000091.1:0-4234 GCA_964411415.1 uncultured bacterium | reverse complement strand
TTTATTCTTTTTTTTTACGTTTTTTTGGCCGGGGGGGGGGGGGGTTTTACATAACACCGCCCCCCCCCTCCGGTTACCCATGCAGCGCTGTCGTGCTCAGGCTTCTGCGTGCCGGAGCCACTCGTCCACTTCGCGCTCGGCCTGTTCCTTCGTGTAGCCGTAACGCTCCTGGATCTTGCCCTGCAGCTGCTCTGCGTTGCCCTGGAGCTGCTGCATGTCGTCGTCGGTCAGCTTGCCCCACTGCTCGCGGGCTTTACCTGACAGCTGCTTCCACTTGCCCTGCAACTGATCGCGGTTCATGATGACCTACCTTTCCGGCAGAAATCCATCCACCGCCCGGATGGTAGTGCCGCCCGCCCGGCTGCACTGTGGGCCAGGCAGTATTGGCCCGGCCGGTAATCCTCATGAGAAGGCTTGCGGAATCTGACACGATGGTGACAGGCGCCATCGATGCTGGCACCCAGGAGTGTGAACGGTGGAGTACGTGAGTGAAGACCTGCGCAACGATCCGCTGCGGTTCGTCAACCGGGAAGTCTCGTGGCTGCATTTCAACCGGCGCGTTCTGGAGGAAGCGGCGAACCCCGGTCATCCGCTGCTGGAACGGCTGCGGTTCGTGTCGATCTCAGCTTCGAACCTGGACGAGTTCTTCATGGTCCGTGTGGCCGGCCTCAAAGGTCAGCTGCGGGCGCCGGTGCCCCTCACCAGCGCCGATGGCCTGACGCCGGCTGAACAGCTGGCGGTCATCGCGGTGCAGGCCCGTGAGCTTCATGACGAACAGCAGGCACAGTGGCAGGCGCTGCACGCCGAACTTCAGGAGGCCGGCATCCGGCTGCTGAGTCCGGAAGACCTCACTGACCGGCACATGAACTTCCTGGAACGCATATTCCGCGAGGACGTGTTCCCGGTACTCACTCCCATCGCCCTCGATCCCGCCCACCTGTTCCCGTTCATCCCCACGCTCGGTTTCACGCTGGTGTTCGAACTGGCCGGCGAGGACGGTGGCCCGCCACTGACCGCCCTGGTGCGCCTGCCCTCGAACGTCGACCGGTTCATAACACTGCCGGAGTACGATTCCGACGGTGGCGTGGTCGAACTGGTGACGGTCGAGTCGCTCATCCGGCTGTTCTTCCAGCGCATGTTCCCCGGTTACTCCATCCAGGGGGCTGGCAGTTTCCGCATCATCCGCGACTCCGAGATGGAGATCGACGATGAGGCAGCTGACCTGGTGGTCGAGTACGAGTCGGCACTGCGGCAGCGGCGCCGCGGTCAGGTTATCCGCCTGGAGATCGAGAGCTCCATGCCGGGGCACCTGCGGGAACGGATCGCTGATGAGCTGGCCGTGAAACCGGAAGACATATTCGAGGTCGACGGTTTCCTGGGGCTGGCCGACGCCGGCATGCTGTGTGACCTGGACCGGCCGGACCTGAAGTTCGAGCCGTACCACGCGCGCTTCCCGGAACGCATCCGTGACTACGATGGCGACTGCCTGCAGGCGATCAAGGCGAAGGACATCGTCGTGCATCACCCGTACGAGAGCTTCGATGTCGTCGCCCAGTTCGTCAGTCAGGCGGCGCGTGACCCGGACGTCGTCGCCATCAAGCAGACGCTGTACCGCACCTCACATGATTCGCCGATCGTCCGGGCGCTTATCACCGCGGCTGAGGCAGGCAAGTCAGTCACGGCACTCGTGGAGCTGAAGGCGCGTTTCGACGAAGCTGCCAACATCCGCTGGGCCCGTGATCTGGAACGGGCCGGCGTGCAGGTGGTGTTCGGGTTCGTCCACCTGAAGACGCACGCCAAGCTGAGTCAGGTCGTCCGGCGGGAGAAGGGCAAGCTCGTCACCTACTGTCACGTCGGCACCGGCAACTATCACCCGGTGACCGCCCGCACCTACACCGACCTCAGTTACTTCACGGCTGACCCGGTGATCACGCGCGACGTGACCCGCATATTCAACTACATCACCGGTTACGCACGACCAACGGAGCTGCAGGAGATCGCGGTCGCACCGCTGACGCTGCGCTCGACGCTGATGGACCACATCGCCCGCGAGGTGGAGTTCGCGCGGCGCGGCGAGCCGGCCTCGATCTGGCTGAAGTGCAACGCGCTCGTTGACCCGGACATCATCGACGCCCTCTACGACGCGAGCCAGGCGGGCGTGCAGATCGACATGATCGTGCGGGGCATCTGTTGCCTGCGGCCCGGTGTGCCCGGCCTGTCGGAGAACATCCGGGCCCGGTCGATAGTCGGCCGGTTCCTGGAGCACTCCCGCATATACTGCTTCGGAAACGGCCGCGAGATGCCGTCGCGTCAGGCTGCGGTGTTCATCTCGTCGGCGGACCTCATGCCCCGCAACCTCGACTGGCGCGTCGAGGTGCTTGTGCCGATGAAGAACCGCACCGTGCACCGTCAGATCCTGGAGCAGATCATGGGAGCAAACCTTCGCGACAACACCCAGAGCTGGGATTACCAGCCGGACGGCACGAGCGTCCGCCGGCAGCCTGCTGAGGGCGAGGCGCCGTTCAACGCCCACGAGTACTTCATGACGAACCCGTCGCTGTCAGGCCGGGGCAAGGCACTCCACCAGCGTTCGGACGACGCCGACAGTTGAGCGTGGTGACTGCCGCTCCCGGCCGTCTGCCCGGTGCCAGACCCGTAGCCGTGGTCGACATCGGCTCGGGTTCGGTGCGGCTGGTGGTGTACGAGCGGCAGTCGCGTGCCCTGACGGTCCTGTACAACGAGAAGTCGGTGAGCGCCCTGGGCGGCGGCCTGGCGAAGTCCGGCCGGCTGTCGCGCACCAGCATGGACAGTGCCCTGCGCGCGGTCCGGCGTTTCCAGCTCATCTGCCAGCTGATGGACGTGGAGCAGGTTCACCCGTTCGCGACCTCGGCGACGCGCGAAGCGGCCAACGGTGAGGAGTTCGCGGCTGAGGTCAGCGGGCTTCTGGGCGTGCCCGTCCGCATCCTGAGTGGTGAGGAGGAAGCCCGTTACGCCGCCTGGGGTGCCGTGGCCGGCCTGCCTGACTTCCGTGGCGTGATCGGTGACTTAGGTGGCGGCAGCCTGGAGCTGGGCATCATCGGTGACGGTCCGGACCAGCCGTTCGAGAGTGGCCGGCTGGGCGTCATCAGCCTCATGGACGAGAGCGGGGGCGACCCGGCCCGGGCTGCCGCGCTGGCTGCTGCACAACTCAAGGGTTCCGGCATACTGGCCGCCGGCGAGCAGGCGTTCTGCGCCATCGGTGGGAGCTGGCGTGCGCTCGCGACGCTTCATCAGCTGCGCAGCCGCTACCCGCTGCACATGGTTCACGGCTACAGCGCCAGCGCCGCGGACCTGCTGAAGCTGTGCGACGAGCTGCTTGAACCGCGCCGTCGCAAACTGTCGGCACTGTCGCAGATCGAAGAACCACGCCGCAGCCAGCTGCCGTTCGCCGCAGCGGTCATGGCGACGGTACTGCGCCGCGGTGGCTTCAGCCGTGTCGTGTTCAGCGCCCAGGGCATCCGCGAAGGTTACCTGTACGCGCTTCTGTCTGAGGCTGAACAGCAGGTGGATCCGCTGCTGCAGGCGACGGCCGAGATCTCGCTGCTGCGTTCGCGCGCCCCTGCTTTCGCGGCGGACCTGATCGCAGGCAGTCACAACTTCCTGGCGCTGCTCGGTGTAAGCGAGACCGGGGCAGAAGCCCGGCTGCGCTACGCCGCCTGCAACCTGTCCGACATCGGCTGGCGCGCCCACCCGGAGTACCAGGGAGAGCAGAGCATCGACCTGGTGGCGTTCTCCGGCCTTGTAGGCATCGACCATCCGGGCCGGGCCTTCCTGGCGGAGACGGTCGCGATCCGCTACATGGGACTGAAACGCAAGACCGCCCACGCGCGCGTGCTGGCTCTGGCCGGCAAGGAGCTCACGCGCCGGGCCCGGCTGCTCGGCGCCTACTTCCGGGTGGCGTACCCGCTGGCGGCGGCCAGTCCGGGCATCCTGCCACGCACTTACTTCACGCTGTCCGGCCGAACGCTGGTGCTGCACCTGCCGGAAGATCTGGCCTTCCTGGCCAGCGGCCGGCTCGTCGCCCGGCATGAGCAGCTGGCAGCAGAGGCGGGGCTGAAGAAGGCGGAGATCCAGTTCGAGTCACTGGGTGCTTGACAGTTTGCCATCCCCAGGCTTACACTTATTTTTGCCGCTTGAGAGAGCGGCGGGTATTTTGACAAGTTGTTTGGGTTGTTGTTTTGTTGTGTGTTGCGTG
>CAYPKV010000090.1:0-8307 GCA_964411415.1 uncultured bacterium | reverse complement strand
ACCTGGACCGTGACCTCGAGGTGCTGCAGAAGCTGTACCCGGGCAGCAGCGAGGTCAGCAAATGGCGGACCGCCGTCGTGTCGACCCGCGAACAGCTGCAGCGCAACCCTGGTCAGTCCGACCTGGAAGATGCCCGGCTGGACGTGTCCGCCTGGCAGACTGCCGTGGCAGCGTTCACGCGTGAGCGTGCTGCGGAACTGGGTGCGGCGCTGGCGAACGAAGGTCTGCCCGGCTTCGACGACTGGGTGCTCGAAGCCAAAGCCGAACTCGATGAGACGTTCAGCGAACCGGTGCCGCCAGCCCGGGCTCTTGATGACCTGCGCCAGGCGCTGACCCTGGACCTGACGGCGCTGCTGGAACGTTACCGGCGCGTGATGCGCGAGCGTGACCTGGCCGAACCGGGTCTTCGTGACGCCCGGCCCCGTGACCTGCCGAAGCTGATCAGCGCACACGAAGCGCGCCTGGAACAGCTCAAAGTCATCCGCGAGGACGCGCGTGAGCTGGACCATTCCGTCAAGCAGCTCGAACTGTGGCGGGAACTGTCGGCAGACGTGTTCCGCAGCATGTCCGAGTACGGTTCGTTCGCTGAGATGCAGGAGTACAGCAGCACGCTGGCGGAGGAACTCAAGGACAAAGGTGCCGCGGTGCTTGACCAGCTGGACGGCTGGTTCAGCGCGCTCAGTGCGGTCCGTTCGCGTGCGGCTGAGGACGAACGGCGCCAGCAGGAGGAACGCCGGCAGGCAGAGGAACGCGCGGTCGGTGAGCGGCTGCGCAGCCTGAGCAGTGGCAATGCCGTGGCGGTAGTCCCGGAGGAGTCCGTCGTCCGTTACCCGCGTGACCTGTCCGGACCAGTCAGCTACGACGCCAGCCGCAGCACGCCCCGTCCCGCTGCCGAGCCCGTCAGGACCGAACCGGCGCGTCCTGTCATCCCCCAGGTGCCGTTCGGCCCGCTGCCGGCTGCAGCCAGTGAACCGGTGGTCAGCGAGGCTCCCGAGCCGGAACCGGAAACCCCCGCGGCCCAGGAGGCGCCGGCACCGTGGCTGGAAGAACTGACCCGGGCGGTCGCACCGGAAGAGGCAGCGGATACCCCACCGTGGGAACAGCCGCTCGTCGAAGCGCCCGAAGTGCCGGACGTGCCCGCAGCGCCTGCTGTTCCGGAAGCACCTGAAACCCCTGCCGCTGAAACGCCGCAGGCCAGCGTCGAACAGCCGCACGAGAAGATACTGGATGAGGCCGGTCAGCCCGCCCCGCGCCAGCCGCACGACCACCACCGGGACGACGGCGCTGAAGGTGCCAGCAGCGAGATACCTGCCCATGGCGGCATCCCCATCCAGCTGCCTCCCTACTCGCTGCTGGACATGCCCGAACCGAGTCACGGCAGTCCGGAGGAGATGCAGCAGGAACTGGCCGAGCGGGTCGCCCGCATCGACGAGACCCTGGCGAACTTCCGTCTGGAAGGCCGCGTGGTCGCCACCGTGCGCGGCCCGACGGTCACCCGCTTCGAGGTCGAACCTGCCGCTGGTGAGAAGATCAGCCGCTTCGCCAACCTGTCCAACGACCTGGCGCTGGCCATGGCGGCCATCTCGGTCCGCATCGAGGCGCCCATCCCGGGCAAGAGCGTCATCGGCCTTGAAGTCCCCAACGCCAAACGCGACCTGATCCGTTTCCGTGAAGCTGCCGAGTCGACCAGCTTCCGGCGCAGCAAGGCGCGCCTGCCGATGATCCTCGGCAAGAGCATCGAGGGTGAACTCGTCGTTGGCGACCTGGCCCGCATGCCGCACCTGCTCATCGCCGGTTCGACCGGCTCCGGCAAGTCAGTCGCGGTGAACACGCTAATCGGCAGCCTGCTGTACAAGTTCCTGCCCACAGAGCTCCGTTTCCTGCTCATCGACCCGAAGATGGTCGAGCTCACGCCATATGACGGCATCCCACACCTGCTGCGGCCTGTGGTCACCAACCCCAACGACGCAGCGGCTGTGCTGCTGGGCGCGGTGTCGCACATGGAGCGGCGCTACCGGATGATGAGCAAGATCGGTGCCAAGAACCTGGACCAGTACAACGAGAAGGCCCGCAACCTCGGTGAGGCCGAGCTGCCGTACGTCGTGATCATCATCGACGAGCTGGCCGACCTGATGATCACCAGCCCCAAGGAAGTCGAGAGCGCCATCATGCGTCTCGCCCAGATGGCCCGGGCAACCGGCATGCACCTGGTGCTGGCCACGCAGCGGCCCAGCGTCGACATCCTGACGAGCCTGATCAAGGTGAACGTGCCGGCCCGCATGGCCTTCGCCGTTTCGAGCGGTCACGACAGCCGCACCATCCTGGACACCATGGGCGCGGAGCGGCTGGTCGGCAGCGGCGACATGCTGTACTACCAGCCCGGTCTGGTCAAGCCGGTGCGTCTGCAGGGCCCGTTCATAAGCGAGCCGGAGATCAGCGCGCTGGCCGGGTTCCTGCGCCGGCAGTTCTTCGACGATGACTTCGTCGACGCTTACGGCGAGGATTTCGACCCGCCGTCGCTGCATGAGAGCGAGGCCGACGGGTTCGTCGACTGGAACGACGAGAAACTGCGTGTGGCGGCGGAGATGGTCATCAACGAAGGCCAGGCGAGCGTCAGCAGGCTGCAGCGGCGGCTGCAGGTCGGTCACGCGCGGGCCGGCAAGCTGATGGACTCGCTCGAGGCACTTGGTGTGGTCGGGCCGCACACCGGCAGCAAGCCGCGTGACGTGCTGGTCACCATGGACGAGCTGCCGAACATCTTCGGACGCTAGTCGCCACCGTGCGTTAAGGCGGAGAGTATACTTGCCTCCAACTCACTGCGTAACAGGGAGGCATCATCCATGAAGAACTTGAAAGTTCCCGCCTTTATCGCCCTGCTGATGGCCGCTGCGGCCTTCGCGCAGACCCTCAACCTGGCTACCAGCGAAGACTGGGAGAACCTGGATCCTGCGTTCGCCGGTGGCGTGCAGACCGGTGCGATGGTCGCCAAACTCTTCGACGGCCTCATGCGCTACGACTATGAGACGACCGACGTCGTACCGAACCTGGCTGCCTCGGTCGACATCAACGAGGACGCCACCGTCTTCACCTTCCACCTGCACGAAGGCGTGCCGTTCCATGACGGTTCCATCCTCAGTGCCAGCGACGTCAAGTACTCCTTCGAACGTGTCGTCGATCCGGCCACGGCCGGCCCGCTGGCCTGGGTGTTCACCGACGCCGGCATCACCGGTTCCGAAGCGTTCGCCGCTGGCGAGGCAGAGGAGATCACCGGTATCGAGGTCGTTGACGACCTTACGGTCCGCATCACGCTCGATGCGCCGTACGCCATGCTGCTCTACCACCTGGCCATGCCTGCCGCACACGTCGTGCCTGAGGCAGTCGCCAGTTCACTTGGCGCTGACTTCTCCAACAACCCGGTCGGCACCGGTCCGTTCATGCTGGGTGACCGTGTACGCGACTCCAGCCTCGACCTCGTCGCCTTCGACGACTACTTCGCCGGCCGCGCCCACATCGACGGCGTGCACTACCGGATCATCACCGACTCGCTCATCCGCTGGGAAGAGTTCCTGGCCGGCAACCTCGACTCGGTCGGCATCCCTGACGCCATCTTCACCGACGTCGTCAACAACCCCGCCTATGAGGACATGATCGTCTCGCAGGCTGAACTCGCCACGTTCTACTGGGCGATGAACCAGCACTATGACGTGTTCCAGGACGTGCGCGTGCGCCGCGCCCTGGCCATGGCCATCGACCGTGAAGCCATCCTCGCCGGCCCTTACAACGGCAAGGACGTGCTGGCCAACGGACCGATCCCACCGGGCCTGGCCGGCTTCATGGAACGGGACGGCATCCCGTACGACCCTGAGGGCGCCCGTGACCTGCTCGCCCAGGCCGGCTACCCGGATGGCTTCGAGTTCGAGATGTGGTCGACCCGTGCGGAAACGACCGTCGCAGTCACCGAGCTCATCCAGTTCTTCCTGTCTGAGATCGGCGTGCGCACCACCATCAACCAGGTCGACTTCGGAGTGCTTATCGACGCTGCCATCAACGGCCGCGCCCCCGCCTTCATCCTGTCCTGGTACGCCGACTACGCTGACGCGTACAACTTCCTGCATCCGCTGTACGTGGCGAGCGGCGCAGCCCGCTACAACTACAGCAACCCGGCAGTGACCGACCTCGTCAACCAGGCCGCCACCCTCGGCAGCCTCGAAGACCGCCTGCCGCTCTACCAGCAGGCTGAACAGCTCATCGTCGAAGACGTGCCGGTCATGTACTTCCGTCACCCGGTGTCCTACTCCGCCATCAGCACGGATGTCACGGGTCTGCTGACGCACCCGATCTTCAACGCTGACAAGTTCCTCCTGGTCGAGAAGGCCGACTGAGCCGCTGACTGACCGCGGGCCGGAGTTCCCGTCAGGGTGCCCCGGCCCGCAGTCATTGGGGCAGACATACACGGATGCTTAGTTACGTCTTCAGGAGACTGCTGCAGGCGATCCCTGTAATCATCGGGGTCAGTCTGATCACCTTCATCCTGATGATCATGGTGCCGGGCGATCCCGTGCAGAAGCTGCTGGGCCAGCGGGCCAGCCCTGAGGCGGTCGCTGAGATCCGCCGCAACATGGGTCTGGACCAGCCAGCCTGGCGGCAGTACCTGACCATGATGGGCAACATCGCCAGTGGTGACCTGGGCAGGTCGATAGTCACGCGTGAGCCGGTCATCAGGGAGTTCACTGCCCGGCTGCCGGTGACAGTCCGGCTGGCGCTGCTGTCGATGGTGTTCGCCACGGTCATCGGCGTGGTGGTCGGCATCCTGTCTGCTGTGAAACAGAACAGCATCATCGACCGGCTGGCGATGTTCCTGACGCTGACTGGCATCAGCCTGCCGGTGTTCTGGTACGCACTCATCGTGATCCTGCTGGTCATCTTCCAGTGGCGCTGGATCCCGCAGACCGGTATCGGTGACGGCAGCCTAAAGTTCTACATACTGCCGGCGTTCGTCCTTGGCACCCGCGCGGCCGCCTTCATCGCCCGCATAACCCGCTCAGCCATGCTGGAGACGATCCGTCAGGACTACATCCGTACGGCCCGCGCCAAAGGCCTGAGTGAGCGGGTCGTCACCTGGAAGCACGCCATCCGCAACGTCATGATCCCGGTCGTCACCGTGATCGGCCTGGACCTCGCCTCGTTCATCGACGGCGCCTATCTTACGGAGTACGTATTCAACATCCCCGGAATGGGTCGCTACGGGCTCGTGTCGCTGCTGAACCGCGACCTGCCGGTCATGCTGCCGCTCGTCATATATACGGCGCTGCTGTTCATCATCGCGAACCTGCTGGTGGACCTGATGTACGCCGCCATCGACCCGAGGATCCGCTATGACTGAGACGAAACGCGGCGTTTCCACCTGGGCGATCGCCCGCCGCCGGCTGCTGCGCGACCCCGGTGCCGTGGCCGCCCTGCTGGTCATCGTGATCATGGTGCTGGTCGCGGTGTTCGCGCCGCTGATCTCACCTTGGGACCCGGCCACACCGGACCGGGCAGTCGGCTTCCGCAGCAGCCCACCTTCGGCCGAGCATCCCCTCGGTACCGACCGGGCCGGCCGGGACGTGCTCTCGCGGCTCATATACGGTACGCGGATCTCACTGATGGTCGGCTTCGGTTCACAGCTGCTCTCGCTCGTCCTGGGCATCACCTTCGGCCTCATGGCCGGTTACTTCGGCGGCTGGGTCGACGTCGCCATCTCGCGGTTCATCGAGATACTCCAGGCGTTTCCCAGCCTGCTGTTCATCATCGTCCTGTCTGTCACCATGGGGTCGGGACTGCTCACGGCTTACGTGGCCCTGGGCATAGTCGGCTGGGCTTCTGTAGCCCGCATCGTGCGCGGGCAGACGCTCGCCTTGCGTGAAGCCGACTTCGTCGAGGGAGCCCGGGCCGCAGGTGCCCGCAGTGCCAGCATCATCTTCCGGCACATCCTGCCGGGAACACTGCCCAGTCTGATCGTGATCTATTCGATCGGCGTGGGCGGCGCCATCATCGGCGAAGCCACCCTGTCGTTCCTGGGCCTGGGCGTGCAGCCGCCGACGCCCAGCTGGGGTCAGATGATCGCTGACGGTCAGGCTTACCTGACGACGGCCTGGTGGATGAGCGTCTTCCCGGGCCTGGCGATCGCCATCGTCGTCATAGCTTTCAATTTCCTGGGCGACCAGCTGCGGGACGCCCTGGACCCGAGGATGAGATGAACACACTGGAACAGAAGATCGCGCAACTTGAACTGGACCCCCGTCATGACCTGCTGCAGCTGCACGAGTCAGGTGGACTGCTGACCGGTCTGGCTGAAGCCCGCTTCTCGGGACTGGTGGCTGACCTGGCCGATGACCTGGGGCTGAGTCCCGCGGTGCGCTACGCGGTGCCGCAGCCGGTCGTGGCCGCCCGCCGCACAGCGCTGCTCGCTGCTCCACAGGCGGCAGCCGCGCAGCTCAACGAAACGCTGCTCGGTGACCGGCTGGAGCGGCTGAGCGAACTGGACGGCTGGTGCCTGGTCCGCACCATGAGTGATGACTACCTGGGCTGGGTGCCTGCGGGCAGCCTCATAAGCAGCAGCTACAGTCCCACGCACACGGTCATTGCCCTGCGTGCTCATGCCTTCACCGGACCGCGCGTCCAGTCGGCCCGGCTGCTGGAACTGGCCTGGGGTGAAACACTGCGGGTCATCGAAGACGGCCACGGCAGTTTCAGCCTGGTGCGCCTGCCGGACGGGCGTGACGCGTTCGTCGCCACTGAAGCACTGGCTGAAGGTGCACCCGCACCGGTGGCCGACTTCGCAGCTGCCGCCCGGTCACTGCTGGGCGCCCCGTACGTCTGGGGTGGGAACACCGCCTGGGGTCTCGACTGTTCCGGACTCGCTCAGCTGGTGCATGCCATGGCTGGCAACCAGTTGCCGCGTGACGCTGACGAGCAGTTCCAGGCCGGAGAGGCCATCGACCTGAGCGAAGCCCGGCCCGGCGACGCCGTCTGCTTCCGCGGGCACATCGGCATCATCACCGGGCCTGAACTGATGGTCCATTCGACTGCCACCGGCATGCGTGTGCGTGAGGAACCCGTGTTCGTACGTGACAACCTGCGGGAGTCGTACCTGGGGACCGTGCGTTTCGGCTGAGTCCCGGTGCGGACACCGTGAGCATCGTGGCGGAGGAGTACATCAGTCTGTTGGAGTCGCTTCTCCTGGTTCAGCAGTTGCCAGTCGATTCGCTCTGGACTTGAACCCATTCAGGTGATTTCACTTCATTGGCGACCTGTTTGTGCTAACATCTTGTCCGACAGATCATCAATAGCTCTTGTTTCAGGGATGGGGGTGGCCCGATGAAATCGACGCTCATCAACATCACAGTCGTTGCACTGGTACTTCTTGCGGCCTGTTCCGGGCCGAAGCCCGATCCCGGACCGCCAGCGGCTGGGTTCGACGCTACGCTCGGGGTGATCAATATCGGTTCCCGCCAGGATATGGCCGTACTGTTCCTGCTGCCGGAGGCCGTGGCCGGTCCGGAGCCCTCGCTTGTTGTTGAAGGTCCTGCCAGCTGGAACGGTGGCGACGGCTACCGTGCCCACCTGACTCCTGAACAGGTGACCGCTGGCGTGGCCTTGATCGACACGGGCCGGCCGTGGTTCGCTGGCGAGTACCGGCTGAAGCTCAGCCTGGAAGAGGAGTTCCGCGCGACGCTGACACTGCCGGCGGAAGCGGAGATAATGCCGCAGGTCACGGATGTCAACGCCAGCGGCGTCACGGCCGCCACGGCCCTTGTCAGCTGGACCGCTCCTGAGGGCAGCACGTTCTACTCCGTGCAGCTGCAGGACGTCGCGGTGCCGCCGGTTGCAGTCTCGGAGCTGGTGCTCACTACGGCAGACTCCCACAGTTTCACGGGACTGTCCCTGTCGCCTGGCAGCTACCAGGCCGAGGTCAACGCCTACAGCTTCGACTGGCGCTCGGCGTCAGAGCTGCCTGAGCCGGGTGCATTCAGCTGGTCCCGTATCTGGCAGCCCGTCATCTCGGTCGTCGCAGATGGCACGGTCTGTGACGATGCTGCGCTCAGCCTGGATCGTGCGCTTGCAGACGCCATTATGGCCGCCCTGAGCATCACGGACGAACCTCGCTGTACTGAACTGTCTGGACTGACCGGGCTCACTGCGTACAACAGCGGAATCACCAGCCTTGACGGTCTGCAGTACGCGATGAACCTAAGCAGCCTGAACCTGGTCAACAACGATGTCACGGACCTGGAACCGCTCCGGGGTCTGCAGAAACTGGGTCTC
>CAYPKV010000089.1:0-8373 GCA_964411415.1 uncultured bacterium | reverse complement strand
GCCTGACGCAGGTCCGGCAGACCACTGGCCGGTTCGTAGATGAACGTGGCTCCCAGTGCCAGCAGGAAACCAGGCAGGGTCAGCACGTCCGGCAGCGTCAGCGTGTCAAGGTCGATGAACGCCAGGATGACCAGCACTGCCAGCAGCACGGTCAGCGGCACGAACGTGAAGCCGTACAGACTGAACGGCCAGTACCAGGCAACGGCGAAGAAGCCGGCGGCCATGAGCAGCTCGACGAACGGGTAACGGGCGCTGATCTTCTGGCCACAGCCACGGCAGCGGGCCCGCTGGAACAGCCAGGACAGTACCGGCACCAGTTCCAGCGGCGTCAGTTTCCGGTTGCAGTTCGGGCAGTGGGAGCCCGGCCACACGACCGACTCACCGCGCGGCAGGCGCCAGATGACCACGTTCGAGAACGAGCCGATCAGGGCTCCGACTGTGGCTGTCAGCAGGGCAACTATGAGGTCGAGGTTTTCTGTTCCCATCGGTCTCCACTGTTCAAGTCCGGTTACGTTTCATTCACGGTTACGGACAGATGTTCTCATCATGCGGGTGCTAAGCTTGCAGGCGCTATGAAACGAGTCACCTACATGATACTCGCAACCGTCGCCGTCGCCTTCCTGGGCTCTCTGAACCTGCAGGCACAGGCTCCGGCCACCCGGATCGCCTTCATCAACTCACAGCAGGCGATCGACGCACACCCGGCCGGTGCAGCGGCGCGCGAGATCGAACAGCGCGGCATCACTGAGATCAGCGAGATCCAGAACAGCCTCAACAACATCATCGAACGCGCCCAGTCCGGTGCGACCATCACCCCTGAAGAGCAGGAAGTTTTCCAGACCGGTCAGCTGGCCCTGGAAGCCACCGCCCGGCGTTACAGCGAGGACGTCGCTGCTGCCGCAGAACCGGCAGTCATCGCCGTTGACACCGCTCTCAAGGCCATCGCCGCCGAGCAGGGCTACACGGTCGTGTTCGATTACGAAGTTGCCCGTCAGAGTGGCCTGGTCGTGTACGCCCAGGACGGCCTGGACATCACCGAACTGGTGATCAGCCGCCTGCCGTAAACCGTTTACACTTTTCAGTCTGACTCAGCGAGGCTGGCCAGGAACTTCCGGTCAGCCTCGCTCAGTTGCGCCTGTTCAAGCAGGTCGGGCCGGCGGGCCAGCGTCCGCAGCAGTGCCTGCTGCCGCCGCCAGCTGGCCACCCGGCCATGATGGCCTGACAGCAGCACTTCGGGAACCGCGACCCCTTCGAACTCGGCCGGGCGGGTGTAGACAGGATGGTCGAGCAGGCCGGTCGTGAACGAGTCCTGTTCGAAGCTCTCGCTGCTGCCCAGCACGGACGGCAGCAGGCGGGCGGTCGCTTCGATGATCACCAGGGCCGGCAGTTCGCCGCCCATGAGGACGTAATCGCCGATGCTCACCTCGCGCGTCACCATCTGTTCGACCCGGCTGTCGAAACCTTCGTAACGGCCGCACAGGATCACCAGATGCTGCCTGGTACTCAGCTCTTCGACGAGCCGCTGGGTCAGCGGCTCCCCGGCGGGAGAGACCATGATGATCTCATCCGGCGCCGGTTCGGCCGCGCGTGCCTGGGCGATCGCCTGGGCCGCGATGTCAGCACGGATGACCATGCCGGCACCACCACCGTAAGGAGTGTCATCGACCTTGAAGTGCGGTGGTTCAGCGAAAGCGCGCAGGTCATGCACGTCAAGGCTGACCAGCCCGCCTGCGATGGCTTTGCCGAGCAGGGCATCACCACGCCACGCTTCCACCAGGGCAGGGAACAGGGTGTAAACGCTGTACTTCACGGGGTCAGACCAGACCCTCAGGTGGATCGGTCAACTCCAGGTGAGCGCTGCTGACCGTCACGTAAGGGGCGTTCAGCGGGATCAGCTGACCGCCAGGTTCGAGCGTCACATACTCGAAGCCGGTCAGGCCGGCGACGTCCCGGACCGTCCCGATCTCGGTCCCGTCCAGCAGCACCTTCAGTCCGATCAGGCCGTCGCGCAGGTCACTGACGCCGACGTCGGCAGGCAGGCCGGAGCTGCTCACGCTGAGCACCGCGTTGGTGAGGGCGCGGGCCGTTTCGACACGGCGGATGCCTTCGAAGAAGACGACGATGCCCCGGTTGTGGCGCCGCCAGTCCCGGACGCGCAGCTCGCCGTGCCCTTCAGCCGTTACCGTCAGGCCAGGTTCAAGCAGGTCTGCTTCAGCCGGGCCGGCAGCATGGAACAGCAGCCCGCCGTCTAAGCCGATGGTACGGCCCAGACGGCCGAGCTGCAGTGTGCGCTCAGAATTGTCGGTGTTCAAAGCACGGGCGCCCGTCAGCGGCCGCGGGTCCTACTCGACCAGCTGGACTTCGACCCGCTGCCGGCCGTCAGAGGCGGCCCGGGCCAGGGTCCTGATGCTGTTGATGATACGGCCACCGCGGCCGATCACGCGGCCGGCGTCCTCCGCTGCGCAGTGGATCTCGATGCGGACACCGCGACCGTCACGGTGCGTCTGGACTTCGACGGCGTCTGAGTCCTGCACCAGGTTGTGGACGATGAGGGCGACGAGTTCCTGCGACAAACCGGAGTCCTTTCAGCTGATCAGGCAGCGGCCTCGGCTGCTGCCACGCGCTTGGTGTAACGGTCGTTGTTCTTGACCAGAACGTTGCCTACTTCAACACCGGCACGCTCGAGCAGACGCAGTGCGGTATCGGTCGGCTGGGCGCCGTGGCCGAGCCAGTGGCTGGCACGCTCAACGTCGATCTTGATGGGGGTGTCGGTCCGGTTACGCGGATCGTAGTAGCCGAGTGACTCGATGTAGTCGCTGGACCGCTTCTTGCGGGAGTCCACGACGACGACACGGTAATGGGGGGTTTTCTTTGCGCCCATGCGCATGAGGCGGATCTTTACCATAGTTCTGCTATTCCTCCAGAGCTCGCCACATGCTATGCGGCGCACACAAGTTACCAATCTTACTACATTCAGGCCGGACGCGTGCCGGTCCAGGCTGCAACCTCAGCCCAGCATCTGCCGGCCCCGGCCGCGCCCACGCGGCTGGCGGGCCACCTGCTTCATCAGCTTCTTCATCTGCTCGTAGTTCTTCATGAGCCGGTTGACGTCCTGCACCTGGGTGCCCGAGCCGGCGGCGATGCGCTTGCGGCGGCTGGCGTTCAGCAGCTGCGGCTTGCGGCGCTCCTGCTCGGTCATGCTCGAGATTATCGCTTCCACACGGCCGATCTCGCGTTCATCGATGTTGGCTCCGGCCGGCAGCATCTTGCTGGCCCCCGGGATCATCTTCAGGATGTCACCGAACGACCCCATGCGCTTCAGCCGCCGCATCTGGGTGAGCATGTCCTGCAGCGTGAAGTCAGCCAGGTTCTTCGGATCCGGGGTCTCCTCGTCGTCTTCCTCGAGGATGCGTGCTTTCTCGATGAGGGTGAGGACGTCACCCATACCGAGGATGCGGCTTGCGATACGGTCCGGATGGAACGGCTCGAGGCCGTCGATCTTCTCGCTCATGCCGGCGAAGAAGATCGGTTTGCCGGTCACGTGCCGGGCCGACAGGGCAGCACCGCCACGCGCGTCACCGTCAAGCTTGGTGAGGATGAGGCCGCTCACGCCGATCTTCTCATCGAACTCCCTGGCGACCGGCAGTGACTGCTGACCGGTCATGGCGTCGATGACGAGCATCGACTCGGTCGGCTGAAGCACTTCGGACAGCCGGGCCAGTTCATCCATGAGCCCTTCGTCGATCTGCAGGCGGCCCGCCGTGTCGACGATGACGATGTCACGGAAGTCGACCTTCAGGTAGGCATCGATCTTGGCTTTGGTGCGCTCCGGGCTCTCGCCGTCGGCGACCTCGAGTACCGGCACGCCGATCTGCTTGCCGAGCACCTTCAGCTGGTCACGTGCCGCGGGCCGCTGGGTGTCAGCAGCCACGAGCAGCGGACGCCGTCCCTGGGTCTTGTACTTGTGCGCCAGCTTGCCGGACGTCGTCGTCTTACCGGCACCCTGAAGGCCCATCATCAGCCAGACGTTGCCGTCGCTGTTGAGCGTCGGCTGGGCTGACTTGCCGCCCAGCGTCTCGACGAGTTCTTCCTGCACGATGGCGATGACACGCTGGTCCGGCCGCAGTGAGAGCAGCGTCTCGGAACCGGTGGCTTTCTCCTGCACCCGCTGGGTGAAGTCACGGGCCACCTCGAGGTTGACGTCTGCTTCGAGCAGCGCCACCCTCACTTCGCGCAGCGCTGCCTTGACCTCGGCCTCTGTCAGGCGGCCGCGACCCCGCAGGCCCTCGAATACGTTCTGAAGTTTGTCTCCCAGGCTCTGGAACATGCGGTCTCATTTGTACCACCCGCAGCGTGGGCGTGCAGTAGCAGCGCTGTAAGGTTCTCATGAGCCGGAACGGCGAGCCGGCGGCTACCTCATATAATGGGCAACTGTAATGATGCTCAGATCAGTCGTGGTTCTGCTGTGCCTGCTGCTCGGGGGAGCACTCGCCCAGCCAGCCCCGGCCTTCCTGGACGCTGTCAGTGCAGCCCGCGCCTCCGGTGAACCTGCCCATCCTGACCAGCCGGCCTGGCGTTCAGCGATCCGCGCGGGCGAACAGGCCCGGGCTGCCGCACCGGCTGACACCGCCACGGTCCGCCTGCTGGCGGAGCTGTACAGCGAGGTGGCCTGGTACGCCCGCGCCTATGAGACGTGGCTCGACTACGCTTCACTCAGCGGCGATGCTCCGGAAACAGCCGCCTTCAGCGAGGCCGCCCATCAGCTTGGCTTTGCCCGCTGGCGGGCCGGAGACGCTGCCGGTGCCCTGGACATTTACGACACCCTGCTCGGCTTCCAGCCTGACAACGCCTCGGCTCTGTACTGGGCGGCCCGCATCCGCCTGGAGAGCGGCGAAGGGGACGAGGCAGGTGAGCTGTTCGGACGGCTGCTGGACCTGGACCATGCAGGCATCCCCGCTGACCAGCTGCAGCTCGCGGACGACGTAGCTCTGTACGGCCCTGAAGCGGCACTGGCGTTCGCCCGGGGTATCACCTACTACGAGCTCGGTCAGCTGGAACCTGCCCTCGGGCAGTTCGAGGCGGCCTTCGAAGCTGACCGGACCTTCACCGATGCTGCCGTCTGGTCGGGCCGTACGGCCCTCGAGCTCGGTGATCCCGGCCTGGCGACCGGTTACTGGCGCTGGGCCACGGAACTCGACCCGGCTGATGAGCGCAGCCGCTACTTCCTGGACCTGGCCGAGCGGCAGGAACGGTGGGGTATACCGGCGGTCGCTGCGTTCGACCGCGGGCAGGAACTGTATGCCGCCGGGGAACTGCCGGCTGCACTCGAGGCTTTCGAGGAAGCTGCCCGGCTCAGTCCGGGTTACACCGAAGCGCTGCGCTGGAGCGCCCGGGTCGCCCAGGAGACGCTGCAGTACGCAGCAGCAGCTGACTACTGGGAGCGGGTGCTGAGCCTCGAGCCCGGTGACGCCGGTGCCAGTTACTTCCTGAACGTCGCTGAACAGCGGCTCGCTTTCGGGGCAGATGCCAGTGACGCGTTCCTGCGCGGTCTGGACCTTTACCGGGCGGCTGAGTTCACGGCGGCTGAGGCGGAGTTCAGCGCGGTGACGGAAGAATCGCCTGACTTCGCGCCCGCCTGGGGTTACCTGGGCCAGATCCGCTTCGCCAGAGGCGAGTACGCAGCCGCGGCAACCGCCTTCGAAACTGCCCGTTCGCTCGAGCCGGACAACGAGGAGTATGTGTTCTTCGCCATGGAAGCAGGCAGGCTCGCGGCGACGTCGGACTGACGCCTCAGGCATGGTAGTATCCGCACTTGTGAATGCGGAGACTGGCCCAGCTTCAGGCAGCCGGAACCGGGTGAGAAACAGGCCCGGAACCCGCGCTGCAATCGCAGCTGGCGTCGTTCCGGGCCTGGTGTCCCTTACTGGCTATCTGGCTGTTCAGACTCTGGTGGTGCGCCCGGCAGGATTCGAACCTGCGACCTTTCGCTCCGGAGGCGAACGCTCTATCCGGCTGAGCTACGGGCGCCCGGACGGTTCATAAAACTAGCACCCCTGTCGGGAGGAAGTCAAGCAACATGAAAACCAAGAAGACCAACGTAGTGATCCTGTGGCTGATCGCCATCGGGCTCGTGCTCGGCATGATCCTGACCTTCACGCCCAACCTGGGCCTGGGCGGCACTGTCACCCAGCAGGGTGAGGTAGTGATGCGCGTCAACGGTGAGCCGATCACTGACCTGATGATCAACCAGGTGCGCAACTCCAACCCGATCTACTACGCAGTCACCGAAGGGGAAGTCGGTGCGGACCTGGAACTGCTCGCCATCGACGCTGTCATCACCCAGGAGCTGCTGCGTCAGGCGGCCGCCCCGCAGCGTGTCAGCAACGCCGAAGTCCGCGAAGCCGTCAACACCTTCCGTGCTGACCGCGGGCTGTCCGGCCGCAACAACGACACGGCCTACCTGACCCTGCTGGCCGGTGCCGGCTTCGACGACGCCGCTTTCCGCAGCTACCTGCAGGAGCAGCTGCGCCAGCAGAAGTGGGAAGCCGGCATCATCGGCGATGTGAGCGTCAGCGACGAAGAAGTCGAGACGTTCTACGAGGTATTCAAGGACAACTACCGTACTGACGAGCGCATCATCGCCCGGGCCATCACGGTCGCTGACCAGGAACTCGCCAACGAGATCCGTACCCGCGTTCTGACCGGCGAATCGTTCGCCGACCTGGCTGCCGAGCACTCCCTGGAGCGCGCCGACCGCGGTGGTGCCCTCGGTGCCAGCGCTGAAGCGCCCGAGCCTCAGCCGACCGGCCGGGCAGCCATGCCGACCGCCGTGTCGAACGCTGCCTTCAACCTGCGTGGCCCTGGCCTGACCAGCGTCATCACCGCCGGCAACAACTACTGGCTCGTCCAGGTCGAGGAGTACATCGCCCCGACCCCCCGTCCCTTCGAAGAAGTCCGCGAGACCGTCCGCGAGGACGCCCTCACCTCCCGCCAGGTGGGGCTCGTGTCCGCCGAGCTGGAGCGGCTGCTTGACACTGCCGACATCCAGGTCGTGGCTGACAGCGGCTTCCGCTACAGCAACACCGTCGTCGCCCGGGTCGGCGACGAGGAGATCCGTGCTGCAGACCTGGCCCGCGCCACTTACGGCAACGCCGAAGTCCAGCAGTTCCTCGACCCGTCCCTGTCATTCCTGATCACCCAGATGCTCAAGCCGCAGATACTCGAGCAGATGATCGACCAGACCGCCGCGGCGGTCGGTGCCGGGCAGCTGGACGGCAGCTTCTTCGGCACCCAGCTTCAGATTGCCCAGCAGGCGCTCGAGTACGTCGCCCGCGACGTCGAAGTCAGCGATGAAGAGATCGAGGCTTACTACAACGACAACCTGAGCAGCTACACCCAGAACGCTGAGGCGCAGACCCTGAGCTACGAGTTCAGCAGCTTCGAGGAAGCTGAATCGTTCCGCGCTGCCGTACTGGCTGGCAGCACCCCGACCGATGCCGCCATCGCCGCGGGTGTCGAAGCGCGCAACCTGGGCCTCCTGCGTCCGGGTCTGGCTGAGACCGCGATCGACGCGGCCCTGTTCGGTACCGACGCGTTCGAACAGATCGACGCCGGCGGCCGTGAGATCTCCGATGTCCTGTTCATCGAAGCGGAACAGGAAACCGAAGAAGCCGCTGCTGAAACGGAAGTCGCTGAACCTGGAACTGACACTGCTGCGGAAGACGGCGAGACCGCTGTCGACCCCGAGCTGGCCGAAGAGGTCCAGCAGGCTGCTGCTGAGGCTGCCGCCGCCGTGGTCGGCGCCGACACCGTCACCGACGCAGCCGAGGCCGCTGAGGACGCCGCTGTCGAGGAAGCGCTGGAAGAGCTGCCCATAAGCAGTGACGTTGAGGCTGCCAGCGACCGCTACGTCGTTCTCGTCGCCCTGCGCACGGCCGAACGCGTCCGGCCCCTGGCGGAAGTCCGTGACCTGGTGGCAGATGCAGCCCTGGCCGCCAAGCGCAGTGAAGTTCAGAACGACTGGCTTGCTGACGTGAAGGCCGGTCTCGATATCGAGAACCTGACGGTCGCCGCTTTCGAAGATCCGTTCCTCGATTTCGATTTCAGCCCGGAAGACGTTACCGGCCTCGAGGCGCCGGCTGAAGACGGCGACGCTGCCGCTGCTGAAGAAGCAGTCGACGGCGAAGCAGAAGAGGCCGCCGACGACAACGGGGGGAACTGACGCAGATGCCGCGCGCACTGCTCAGCGTCTCGGACAAGACCGGCCTGGCCGGTTTCGCCCGTGGACTGACCGAAGCCGGTTTCGAACTCATCTCGACCGGGGGTACGCTCAGGGCCCTGCATGAAGCGGGCATCGAAGCTGTGGCCGTGGAA
>CAYPKV010000088.1:0-8536 GCA_964411415.1 uncultured bacterium | reverse complement strand
AGATCGACAAGATGACCAGCGACTTCCGAGGTGACCCCAGCTCTGCCCTGCTCGAGGTGCTTGATCCGGAACAGAACAGCACTTTCTCGGACCACTACCTGGAGATCCCCTACGACCTGTCGCAGGTCATGTTCATCACGACCGCCAACTCGCTGTCAGGCATCCCACGGCCCCTGCTCGACCGCATGGAGGTCATCCAGATCCCCGGTTACACGCTGCAGGAGAAACTGGAGATCGCCATCCGGTACCGGGTGCCACGGCAGATCCGTGATCACGGTATGGCGGGCCGGCTGGAGTTCAGCCGCGAGGCACTCGAGAAGGTCATCACGGAGTACACGCGTGAAGCCGGCGTCCGTAACCTGGACCGGCAGATCGCGAAAGCGATCCGCAAGTCTGCGCGCGACTACCTGGATGCGCCGTGGGACGGTGTGCGTACCCTGACGCCCGAAACCGTCCGGGAACTGCTCGGTGTCCCGCCTTACCGGGACGACAAGGCTGAACAGGAAGCTCAGGTCGGCCTGACCCACGGTCTGGCCTGGACGTCTGTCGGTGGGGTGACTCTTGACATCGAAGCTGTCGCCCTGCCCGGCAAGGGCAAGGTAACCCTGACCGGCCAGCTGGGCGAGGTCATGAAGGAAAGCGCCCAGGCCGGCATCGCCTACCTGCGCTCCTATGCTGCGCAGTTCGGCCTGGCTGAAGATTTCCATGAGAACCGCGACCTGCACGTGCACGTACTCGAAGGCGCAACGCCGAAGGACGGGCCGAGCGCGGGTATCGCCATCGCCAGCGCGGTCGTTTCCGCACTGAGCGGGCGGCCGCTGCGGGGTGACGTGGCGATGACCGGTGAGATCACGCTACGGGGCCGGGTACTGCCGATAGGCGGGCTCAAGGAGAAGCTGCTGGCTGCCCACCAGGCTGGCATCGGCACGGTGATCATCCCTGAGGACAACCGCGCGAACTTAGAGGAAGTTCCTGAGGCGATCCTCGGCGACCTCGAGGTCAAGCCGGTGAGCGGGTTCGACGAGGTCATGGCTATCCTGCTGGCCGACGGCGACGGTACCGGCTTCGTGCCAGCCGTCAAGGGTGACGGGAGCGTTCAGCCCGCAGCCTGAGGCTGGGTCAGCTCTCCGGCAGGCGTGCCCGCAGCAGCGGGCTGTCACTGCGGAGCGAGTATGCACGGTCTTCTGCCGGCAGCACCAGCGAGGTGCCTGCCGGCAGTTCCAGTTCGCTGCTGCCGTCCGTCAGCGAAGCGGGACTGTCAAGGGCGGTGAGCAGCTCGACCGTGGCGGTCCCGGTTGTCAGCTCAGCTGACGCGCCCGCTTCGATGCGGCTGAGGATGAACTCAGGGGTGCTTACCAGCAGCGTCTCGCCTGCCTGCAGCGCTTCAGGTGACGTCAGGGCCGGACCCGCGGCACTCAGGTCGGCGACCGCGAGAGCGTCGTCGATGTGCAGTTCACGCAGCCTGCCACTGCTGTCGCGGCGTCCGAAATCGTACAGGCGGAAGGTGATGTCACTCGGCTGCTGTATCTCGTACAGCAGCAGGCCGGCGCCGACGGCGTGCACGGTGCCCGGCGGGTTCCAGATGACGTCTCCTGGTCGGACCGGCACCCGGAGCAGCAGGCGGTCCAGGCTGTCGTCAGCTGTGGCGGCACGCACCTGGTCGACCGTCACTTCGCTGCGGAAGCCGCGGTAGATGAAAGCGCCGGGCTCTGCCTGCAGGATGAGCCACGCCTCGCTCTTTCCGGGTTCGCCTGCAGCCGGCCGCAGGCGGCGGGCCTGGTCATCGTCAGGATGCACCTGCAGTGACAGGTCCCGGGCGGCGCCGATGAACTTGGCGAGCAGCGGGAAGTTGCGCCCGTAGCGCCGGGCGCCGGCAGTGCCGGTCAGTTCTTCGCCCCATATGTCCACTGCGTCACGGAGTGTGCGGCCTGCGAGCGGTCCGTTGACGATCACGTTGCCTGCCCACACCTGCCAGCTCTCCCCCCACGGATCGCCGCCGCTGGCGTCTGGCAGGTTCAGCCAGTCAGCAAGGGCGGCTGAGCCCCACAGGCGGCGGCTCAGGTGGGGGGTCAGGATAAGCGGGTACGGTTCAGGCTTCACAGGCGGGTCTCCTGCTGATTCAACCGGCCTTCACTCAGCACGTAGCGGCTGTCGACGTCACTCACCAGGCCCTCGTCGTGAGTGACAAGCAGCACGGCAGTGCCGCGGGAGCGGGCCAGTTCGACGAGCAGCGCGTATACGGCGGCAGCGTTGCGGCGGTCGAGGCTGCCGGTAGGTTCGTCGGCCAGCAGTATGGCGGGCTGGTCAAAGAGGGCCCGGGCGACTGCCACCCGCTGTTTCTCACCGCCGGACAGCTGTTCAGGCAGCCAGTCAGCCCGGTCGTGCAGTCCGACCAGACCCAGCAGCTCCAGTGCCCGGGTGTCGTCACGGTCGCCACGGATTCGTCCGGGCAGGCTGATGTTCTCCCGGGCAGTCAGGTCTTCGAGCAGATAGTGCTGCTGGAACACCAGCCCGACGTACTGCGGCCGGAGCGGTGCCAGCTGCGCCGGGGTGCGGGTGTGCACCGGGGTGCCGTCCCACCAGATCTCACCGGCATCGGGCCGGTCCAGGCCTGCGAGCAGGCGCAGCAGGGTGCTCTTGCCTGAACCTGACGGTCCGAGGATGGCGGCGACTTCACCGCGACGCAGCTGCAGGTCCACGCCGGTCAGTACCGGTGTGGTGGCGGCGCGGCTGCGGAAGGCACGGTGCAGGTTGCTGCAGGACAGAACGACTTCCATTGTCCAGCACTATAAACGGCGGCCAGCTGTACCGGACCGTGCAGGTCTGGTAACTTTGAAAGTGATGCCAGCAGACCAGACCGAGATCATCCCGTTCCTGAAGACCGTTGCCCTGTTCAGGAACGCGCCTGAACGTGCCGTCGAACTGACCGCTTCCGTTCTCAAGCACCGTGATTTCGATACCGGCCACACGGTCTTTCAGGAAGGTGACAGCGGCGATGCCCTGTACATCCTCGAGAAAGGCCTGGTGAAACTGTCGAAGGTCGACCTGGGTGGTCACGAGAAGACCCTGGCGCTGCTTCAGCCGCCGGAGTTCTTCGGTGAGATGGCACTCATCGGCGATTCGAACCGCAGTGCCACCGCCGTGACGCTCGCTCCCGTGCGGGCCTGGCTGCTGTACCGGGACGACTTCAGCCGGCTGCTCGCCAACTACCCCGCAGTCAGCCTCAACCTGACGCAGACGCTCGCTGACCGGCTGCGCGGCATGGACGATGAGGCACAGATACTGTCGTACAAGGACGCTCAGGGCCGGGTGGCGTACGTGCTGCTGCGGCTGTTCGAGTCAGGCGTTGCGGAAGCTAACGAACAGGGACTGGCCCAGGTGCGGCTCACGCATCAGGAGCTGGCCAGCCTGGCCGGCACCAGCCGCGAGACCGTGACCCGGGCGCTGCGGTCACTCGAGGGTGAAGACGTCATCCAGACCAGGACCCGCGAGATCGTCATCACTGACCCCGAGGGCCTGGCCGAGATACTGCACGAGATCCGCTGAGCTTCAGCCAGCCTGCAGCCGGCGCTCGAGGCGGGCTTCGTTGTGGGCCTTCACCTCAGGCCATTCTGAATCGATGATCGAGTAGACGACGGTGTCGCGCAGGCTTCCGTCCTTGCGCAGCATGTGGCGGCGCATGATGCCTTCTTCTTCAGCCCCGAGGGCGAGGATGGCGCGGCGGGAGCGGTGGTTGTCTACGTCCGTGCGGATCGCCACGCGGGCCAGCTGCAGCTGTTCGAAGGCGAAGCCGAGCATGAGCAGTTTGCTCTCGACGTTGGTGGCGGTGCCGTACTGATCCGGCCGGTACCAGGTCCAGCCCAGTTCCGTGTTGCGGTTGGCGAAGTCCAGCGCGTTGTAGCGGCTGGAACCGACGATCTCACCGGTATCCGCGAGCATGACCGTGAAGGTGTACGAAGTGCCGTTGTCCCTGCCTTTCAGGGCGTTGCTGAAGTACTCGTCTGCTTCGGCCTGGGTCGTTGGCGTAGAGGTGAGCCAGAACTCCTCAGGGTGCGCGGCGCCGATGGCCAGCAGGTCAGCGAAGTGATCGGGGTGCAGGGCTTCGAGTCGGACCCGTCTGCCCTGCAGGGTGACGGGATGTGGCACGGCCATCGGTCTGTCCATAACAGTAAATACTACGCCTGTTCAGCCGTGAACCAGGCCCTGTTTCCCGGGCGCAACGGCACTGTGGCCTGACAGGCTGGCCGGGTCAAGTTCGAACTCAACTATCTCGGCATGGTCGACCTGACGGTCCAGGCCGACGAGTGCGCTGATGACCACCGCGTGGGTGACGACGACGACACTGTCGACGTGGCAGTAACGGTTCAGTACTCCCAGCACCCGGCTGCGGACCTCTGACAGTGATTCCCACGGTACGTGCTGACCGGCAACGCCGGACTCCATCTCGGTGCGCAGGTCACGGCCGGCCCGGTCGAGGAGGCCGTTGTCGATGACCCCCAGCGGGTCTTTCTGGGGCAGCCATTCGTGGAGGTCGTATTCAACGTACAGGGGTTTGTTCAGCACCCGGCTCAGCCGGGCCGCGGATTCCAGCGCCCGGGCGTAAGAACTGCACAGTATGGCTGAAGCTTCCTGCAGCCGGTAATCACTGGCGATGGTGTCGATCTGCAGCCTGCCAAGCTGTGACAGTGGGGCGAACGAAGTTGCCCAGCCGCGTACTCCACGCGATTCAACCTGGTTCCAGTCTGTATCCCCGTGCCTGATGAGGAATAACTTCAAAGTGATGCCTCGCTCCATGGCGGCACACTGCCCTTGGTCCTTATCCCCCCCGTAGCGGTGCAGGCGCAACGGTTCCGCCATGCCAAAGAGTAGCAGTATGGACATGTGAAACTTATGCGATGTTTTACTCCTGCCTTAAGGAGTCTTCACGAACCCTTGACATGCGCGGCCCGCGCTATGCTGGGAGCGAAGCGTCCGTCTTATGGAGCATGGCACTGTTTGAAGACATCTACAGACGAATCGTGTTGGGGATCGCTGCTGCAGGACCGGTGCAGCGGCTGCTGAAACGTAACGGCTGGCGCCTTGGAGTGAAACGCTTCGTCGCCGGTGAGACCCTCACTGAAGCGATCGAGGTGCTGCAGCGGCTCGATCAGGCCGGTCACCGGAGCATCCTCGACCTGCTCGGCGAGTTCGTGGAGAGTCGCGAAGCTGTCGGGGACATCGTCAACCAGGTGCTGATCACGCTGGACCGGCTCGGCACAGTCGATGTGCAGCGGCAGATGAGCGTCAAACCGACCCAGCTCGGCCTGGGCATCAGCCCGGAGCTGGCCCTTGGTAACGCGGTGGCGATCGCCAGCCGTGCACAGCAGCTCGGAGTGCACCTGTGCCTGGACATGGAGAACCATCCGTACACGGATGGCACGCTCGAACTGCTGGCCGCTCTGCACGAACGGGGCTTCAGTGACGTGAGCACGGTACTGCAGAGCTACCTGCACCGCAGTCCGGCTGACCTGGCTGAGCTGGTGCGCCGTTTCCCCGGCTCGCAGGTACGTATCGTCAAGGGTGCCTACCGCGAACCCGCCGCAGTCGCCCATCAGGACTCACGAAAGGTGCACAGTGAGTACCTGGCAATGCTGCAGACCGCACTGGATGGTGGTCTGTACGTGAACATCGCCACTCACGACGAGCAGCTCATCCAGGACGCGGCAGCGCTGCTCCTGCAGGCCGGTGCAGGCCGGAACCGTTACGAGTTCCAGCTGCTGTACGGCATCAAGCCGCGGCTGCAGGCGCGCCTGCTCGAAGAAGGGCACACTGTGCGCATATACGTGCCCTACGGCAACGACTGGTACGGCTACTACAGCCGCCGCCTCGCCGAACGCCCTGCGAACCTTGGGATGGTCATCCGCGGGCTGTTCGGCTGAAAGGAAGTGCAGGATGCTGTTCGACAACTACAGCAACGAACCGTTCAGTGATTTCAGTGACAGGGAGACCGCCGAACGTTACCGGGCGGCCCTGACCGCCGTTCAGGCGCAGCTGGGCCGTGACTGGCCGCTCGTCATCGGCGACAGCCGTCCGGAGACGGGTGAGTGGCTCGAGAGCTTCGACCCGGGCAAGAGCGACCGGCTCGTCGGCCGGGCCGCTGCCGCAGGAGCTGCGCACATCGAACAGGCGTTCGACGCTGCGGAGGCGGCGTTCAAGATGTGGTCAGCGTTCAGCATGGCTGACCGGTCGCGCGCCCTGATGCGGCTGGCGGGTATCATGCGCCGCCGTAAGTTCGAGCTGGCGGCACTGCTCACCTTTGAAGCCGGCAAGAACTGGGCCGAGGCTGACGGTGACGTCGCAGAAGCGATCGACTTCGTCGAGTACTACGCCCGCGAGGCGCTCAGGCTCGAGGCACCCGTGAACGTCGCGGGCCTGCCGGGTGAGGAGAACACCACCTGGCTGAAGCCTCTCGGCACCGGCGTCGTCATCCCACCGTGGAACTTCCCGCTGGCGATCCTGGTCGGCACCGCCATCGGCCCGGTCGCCGTGGGCAACACGGTCATAATCAAGCCGTCGCCGAACACGCCGGTCATTGCCGGCCGCTTCATGGAACTCGTTGAAGAGGCGGGCTTCCCCGCCGGCGTCATGAACCTCCTGACCGGAACGGACGCCGTCCTCGGTGACGCACTGGTCGACAACGTCCGTACCCGTTTCATCAACTTCACCGGTTCGGTCAACACCGGTCTGCGCATCCATGAGCGGGCCGCGCGCCTGCAGCCCGGTCAGCGGTTCATCCGTAAGGTGTACGCCGAGATGGGTGGCAAGGACGCCATCATCGTGGACGAGACTGCTGACCTGGACCTGGCTGCCGATGCTGTCGTAGCGAGTGCGTTCGGCTTCGCCGGACAGAAGTGCTCTGCTGCGAGCCGGCTCATCACCGTCCCGCAGATCCACGATGAACTCATGGCGAAGGTCGTTGAGCGCACCCGTGCCCTCAGCGTCGGCCACGCAGCCGACAACGCCGACGTGGGTGCCGTAATCAGCGAACGTCAGCTGAACAGCATCATGAAGTACATCGAAAGCGGCCGGCATGAAGCCCGCCTGGTACTCGGTGGCCAGCGGGCCAGTGAAGACGGCTGGTTCATCGAGCCGACCATCTTCGATGACGTGAAGCAGAGTGCGACTATCGCCTGTGAGGAGATATTCGGACCGGTGCTGGCAGTCATGCCCGCCCGCGACTTCGACCACGCCATCGCGCTGTTCAACAGCACCAGCTACGCCCTGACCGGCGGCATATGCAGCCGGGATGCGGAGCGGCTCAACCGTGCCCGCCGCGAGCTCGAGGTCGGCAACCTGTACATCAACCGCAAGATCACCGGAGCGCTCGTCGGCGTGCAGCCGTTCGGTGGTTACCGGCTGTCCGGTGACAACGCCAAGGCCGGCGGTCCTGAGTACCTGCGCCTGTTCATGCTGGCGTACACAGTCACGGAAAGGTTCTGAGTCACGAACGCCCCGTCGACCAGTCCCGGCGGACCGTGCTGAAGCTCGCGGCCCTGGCCGGACTCGGGCTGCTGGCCGGCGGCGGGATGGTGTCCAGCATCTACCGTTTCCGGGTCAGCACTCAGCAGCTGCCGGTAGCGGGACTGCGGGCACCTGTCCGGATAGCGCAGCTGAGTGACCTGCACTACGGGGCGTTCCTGCAGGAAGGTTCGGTCAGCAGCTGGGTCCGTGCGACCATGGCTGCCAGGCCGGACCTGATCCTGCTGACCGGTGATTACATCGACTCCCGCACTGGCATGGACCCGGAACCGTTCTTCAGGGCCATCTCGGCGCTGCAGGCGCCGCTTGGGGTGTGGGCCGCCTGGGGCAACCACGATCATGTCAGCCGTCGCCGTCTGGCACTGCTGGCTGACGCTTTCGAACGGGCTGGCTTCGGAGTGCTGGCCAACGGTTCGGTGATCGTCCGGGAGGACCTGCAGGTGGCGGCCATCGACGACTGGAAGCTCGGCTCGCCGGACATCGAAGGAACGTTGAGCGGCCTGACGCCTGACTTACCGAGCGTCTTCATCACCCACAACCCCGATGCCCTGCCGGAGCTGCCGGCCGGCAGCGTCTCCGTCGCGATCGCCGGCCACACCCACGGCGGGCAGGTGCGACTGCCGTTCATCGGTGCACCGCACACCTCATCTGCCTACGGGCAGCGGTTCGTGCAGGGCTGGGTCGATGCACCGGTGCCCGCGTACGTAAGCCGCGGCCTGGGCGTCACAGCGCTGCCGGTCCGGCTCGCCTGCCCGCCTGAACTCGTGATGCTGGAGCTTCTACCCGGCTGAGTCTTTACTGTCCCGACGGGTGGAACGCGGCACGCTGATCGAGTAACGTTCGGACAAATGTGCGGGGTCACGCCGCAGGCCGAGCTGATACGGCCAGCTGGCAGCTTCGACGAGGACCATGCCCGGACTGTGGGCCCGGAACTTCCGCAGCGCGTCAGCTGCTGCCTGCAGCCGGTCAGGGTCACTGCGGCCCATGCCGGCGACCAGCAGCGCCCGGTCTGCCAGGC
>CAYPKV010000087.1:0-8801 GCA_964411415.1 uncultured bacterium | reverse complement strand
GCGTTGATGGCGGAGATGCTGATGGCGCGGCCAGCGTCGATCGGCATGACCATGGTCGGGAACAGCACGGAACCGCGCACCGGGCAGACCGGTACGGGCAGTTCGAACAGTTCTGGATCTGCTGCGTCTGTCATTTGTTACTCCTCGCCTGGTCAGGCGTTAAACCCGGAAGCTCAAGGCTGAAAATGTGAGTCTGCATTTGTCAACTTTAACCCACCCAGCTGACTAAGGTCTGCGCGCGTGTTACCAAGCGGAAACCGGGCCCGGGATGGCCCGGATATCCGGACATTCTACTACGGGCCCTGACTGCCGCTCTGTGCCATGGAGCATGGTGGGAGCGCCGCCCGTGACACAATGGGCGAATGCCCGACCTGAAGACAAACCTCGAAGCAGCGCTCGGTGCAGCTGCGGCCGCCCTGGGGGCGGAACACGTCGAGGTGACAGTACAGACAGTCCCTGATGACAAACCCGGTGATTACGGAAGCCCGCTGGCCTTCCAGCTGGCGAAGACACTGCGCCGCAACCCGGCCCAGCTTGCTGCCGAGCTGACGCAGCTCATCCGCCTGCCAGCCGGCGTCGCCCGGGCCGAGGCGGTCGGTCCGTACATCAACTTCTTCATGGATCCCGGCTGGTTCGTCGCCGAGGCGGTGCAGCCGCAGGCGGAGCCCGCCCCCAGCGGCCGCCGCGTCATCGTTGAACACACGAGCGTCAACCCCAACAAGGAAGCCCACGTCGGCCACCTGCGCAACATCGTGCTGGGCGACTCGGTCGCCCGGATACTGCGCTCGCGCGGCCACACCGTCGAGGTGCAGAACTACGTGGACGACACCGGCCGCCAGGCGGCTGAGAGCATCTTCGCGATCGGTTACTTCGGCGAAGAGTACACCGGTCAGGAGAAGTACGACCACTGGCTGGGCAAGCTGTACGTACGGCTTGGTCAGGCCAAGGAACACGATGCCGAGGCGATCGAAGCCGGGGTGAGCGAGACGATGCACCGGCTGGAGCGCGGTGAGCTGCGTGAAGAGGTCGCCACGGTTCTGCGCTCGCAGCTGGAGACGTTCTGGTCGCTGGGCGCCCGCTACGACCTGCTCGTCTGGGAGAGCGACGTCGTCGGCAGTGGCTTCCTGGATGCCGGCCTGAAGATACTGATCGATGGCGGTCACGCCTTCACACCCGAGGACGGCAAGTATAAAGGGGCCCTGGTCATGGACGTCTCCGAGTTCCTGCCGGGACTCGAGGAGCCGCTCGTCGTCATCCGGCGTGCGGACGGCAACGCCATGTACGTCGCCAAAGACATCGGCTACCAGTTCTGGAAGGTCGGCCTGTTCGAGGGGCTGAACTTCAGCGAGTTCGCGGTGCAGCCTGACGGTACCCGCCTGTGGACGTCCAGTCCGGAAGGGGAGCACAACCCAGAGGGCCGGGAGTTCGCCCACGGTGACCAGGTGATCAACGTGATCGACACCCGCCAGTCGCACCCGCAGGCGATCGTCCGCACGGCGCTGGCGCTGTCCGGCACCGAGGCAGGGAAGAAGGCGTTCGAGTCATCGCACCACCTGGCTTACGAGGTCGTCACGCTCGAGGGGCAGGCGATGAGCGGCCGCAAAGGCATCACGCTGTCCATCGACGAAGCGCTGGGCGAAGCTGTCGAACGGGCCCGCAAGGTCATCACCGAGAAGAACCCGGAGCTGACCGATGCCGATACTGTCGCACGTCAGGTGGGCCTGGGTGCGCTCCGGTTCGCGATGGTGAAGAGCGAGGCGCGCCGCATCATCGACTTCCGCTGGGACCAGGCGCTCAGCCTGCAGGGTGACTCGGCCCCGTACGTGCAGTACGCGCACGCGCGCGCCTGCAGCATCCTGCGCGCAGCCGGCGAGACGGGCGTCGACGCGGCAGCGGCTGACTTCAGCAAGGTCGGTGCTCTGGAAGTGAAGCTGGCGCAGGAGATCGCCCGCTGCGATGAGGTCGTCAGTCAGGCAGCTGCCGAGCTGGCGCCGCACACTGTCGCCCAGTACGCCCTGGACCTGGCTAACGCCTGGAACTCCTACTACAACCACAAAGGTCCCAACGGCCGGCCGGACACGCCGGTACTGCGGGCCGAACCGGGGCTGCGGGAGGCGCGGCTGCGGCTGGTGGACAGCGTGCGCCGCACCCTCGAGTTCAGCCTGAACCTGCTGGGCATCGACGCTCCGCAGGAGATGTAAGGCGCAGAAAGTACACAGCTGATGCGGGCCCGCCGGCTTATTGACAGCCGGCGGGCCCGCGCTTACACTCCGAAGTGTACTGATACAGCGATACAATCGCTTGATACCGTGGCAGGCAGTCAGTAACAGTCCGCGCGCCAACAGCGCCAGAGACGTTCACATCCGGACCGGCTCAGACCGGACAGACCTCTGCATGGAGTCAGTGTTGTGAAGAAGATACTCGGCTTGACCGCAATCGCAATGGCGTCGCTGTTCGCAGCGGTGGCCCAGGAGACCGGCGACCTGCCCCAGGGCGGCGTCATCTCCATCCCGCTCGCCACCACCCCGGGCTCGCTGAACCCGATCCTGCCCGGCGAACTCGCCCAGTCGATAATCGGCTGGACCCTCTACTCGCCCCTCACGGCCATCAACCCGTGGACCATCGAGGTGGAACCGTACCTGGCCGAGAGCTGGACCGTCAGCGACGACCTGCGCGAATGGACCTTCTACATCCGGGGCAACGCCGTCTGGCACGACGGAGTCCCCGTCACCGCCACCGACGTGAAGTTCACCTTCGACAGCATCCGTGACCCGCGGCAGAGTGCCAACACCTTCAACGACTTCGTCAACGTCGAGGAGATCGTGGTCGTCGACGACAAGACGGTGACCGTGAGGCTGGAGCAGCCCGACGCCTGGTTCGGTGACCGCCTGGCCCTGGGCGGCAACGAGATCATCCCGCATCACGTCCTGAGCGGCTTCGACCTGCTGGCCGATGCCACCGAGTTCAACACGAGCAGCCCGGTCGGCAGCGGCGCGTTCCGCATGAAGAACGCCTCGCCCGGCGCCTACTACGAGCTGGAAGCGAACCCCGACTTCTTCCTGGGCGCCCCGAACCTGGACGGCATCATCTTCCGGGTCGTGCCCGACGGCAACACCCGCGTGACCGAGCTGCTCACCGGCGCGCTCGACTGGGTCGACATCGAACCGACCCAGCTGGCCGCGGTCCGCAACAACCCGCGCGTCAACGTCGTCACGTTCGACAGCATGGGCTACCAGCTGTTCGGCTGGAACCTGCTGGAGGAGAAGTTCCAGGACGTCCGCGTACGCATCGCCATGATGCACGCCGTCGACCGGCGTCAGCTGGTTGACTCCGTGTCACCCGGCCTGGGTTACCTGAACGACACCTACATCCCCGAGAGCTTCGGCTGGTTCGAACAGCCGGACCTGGCGTTCCGCGAGTACGACCCCGAGCGGGCGCTGGAGCTGCTGGCCGAGGCCGGCTGGGTCCCCGGTGCTGACGGCATCCTGCAGAAAGACGGCGAGAAGTTCGAGTTCACCATCCTCGTCGACCGCGGCGACGTTCAGCGCGAGCAGATGGGCCTGATCCTGCAGCAGTTCTTCACTGACCTCGGCATGATCGTCCACTACGACCTGGCCGAGCGTGGCGGCCGCTGGCTGGAACAGACGAACGAGAAGACGTTCGAGAGCCGCCTGGCTGCTTTCCCGGTGACGAGCGTCGACTGGCTGCAGCGTCTCTACGCTTCCTGGGGCGGCAACAACGGCCAGTCCTACAACAGCCCGGAGACCGACGAACTGATCACCGCGCTGCTGGCCACCGCTGACCGCGCTGAACAGGCTGACATCCTCTACAGACTGCAGGAAGTCTGGTACGCAGACCCGCCCAACATGGTGCTGCTGTACCGCGAACGCATGACCGCTTCGAACGCGAACCTCGGCAACATCCCGCCGAACAACATCAAGGACACCATGCCTTACGCGTTCATGCTGTACCTGAACCAGTGACCGCCTGATCAGACAGTTCATCCCGGGTGACCGGCCAGCCGGCCGGTCACCCGGCGCCGAATCGGAGTTCTTCAGCAGTTGACCCAGTATCTGATCAGACAGCTGGCAGCCAGCATCCTGGTGCTGTTCATCGTCGTCAGCGTCACTTTCTTCATCCTGCAGTTCGCGCCGGGCAGCCTCGGGCTGCTGGCCGACCCCAACATGGACCCCACCGTGGCGGAGAACATCCGCCGCAACTACGGCCTGGATGAACCCGTCCTGGTTCAGTACGGCAAATGGGTCGGCAACCTGCTGCGCGGTGACCTCGGCATGTCACTCATGTTCCGCCGGCCCGTGCTGGACATGATCTTAGAGAGGCTGCCACTCACCCTCATCCTGGGTGGCGCGGCCCTGTTGGTAACACTCGTCGTGGGCATCGGCACCGGCATCGTGTCGGCCCGCCGGCCCAACAGCCTCATCGACCAGGTGCTCAGCTTCCTGAGCTTCGTCGGCCTGGCTGTTCCCAACTTCTGGCTGGGCATCATGCTCATCATCCTGTTCTCGGTGCAGCTGGGCTGGCTGCCTTCATCCGGCACCCACTCGATCGGCAAGCCGTTCTCGCTGCTCGACCGCCTTGAGCACCTGGTGCTGCCAGCCCTGGTGCTGGCCACGTCCACGACGGCTGAACTGATGCGGTTCACCCGTTCCAGCTGGCTGGACATCCAGGAGCAGGACTTCGTCCGGACCGCCCGCAGCAAAGGCCTGGGCGAGACGACGGTGCAGGGCCGGCACGTCATGAAGAACGCCATGATCCCGGTACTGACGGTGTTCGGCCTGTTCCTGCCGCGGCTGCTGGGCGGCACCGCCATCATCGAAGCGCTGTTCGCCTGGCCGGGCATGGGTTCGATGGCTGTCAACGCGGCGGTGGCCCGTGACGCGCCGCTCGTCCTGGGCATAACCATCTTCGTGGCCACCGGCGTGATCCTGAGCAACCTGCTCATCGACGCGCTCTACCCGCTGTTCGATCCCAGGGTGAGGTACTGAGATGGCCGTGACCACTGCGATCCGGAAACCCCGCAGCTTCTGGGGTGTGTTCCTGCGTGCCCTCGCCCGCAACCGGCTGGCCCTGTTCGGCGCCTGTTTCCTGACCATCATCATCGGTGTGGTGCTGCTCGAACCGGTGCTGCCCCTTAAGTCCGCCACGCGCATCAACCTGATCAACGTGTTCGCGCCGCCTTCAGCCGAGCACTGGCTGGGCGCGGACGAGAACGGCCGTGACGTGCTGGCCCGCCTGATCGCCGGCGGCCGCATCTCGCTGACCATCGGCTTCGCAGCGGCGATCCTGACGGTGCTCGTCGGTTCGGTGCTGGGACTGGTGGCCGGATACTTCGGCGGGCTGGTGGACCGCATCATCATGCGCTTCACCGACGGGGTGCTGGCCATCCCGGTGTTCTTCCTGCTGCTCGCCATCGTCGCCCTGTGGGGACCGACCCCAACGGTGCTGATCGTCTCGCTGGCGCTGACCCGCTGGATGGGCACGGCCCGGCTCATCAGGGGCGAGGTGCTGCGCTTCAAGTCGTCCGACTTCGTCATGGCTGCCGGTGCCCTGGGTGCCGGGGACGGTCGCATCATGCTCAGGCACCTGCTGCCGCAGACGATGCCGGCGCTGATCGTGTCGACCTCGATGGGGGTGGGCAACGTCATGCTGCTGGAGGCCGGCTTCAGTTACCTGGGTCTGGGTATCCTGCCGCCGACGCCCAGCTGGGGCAACATGCTGACCGCCAGCCAGTACTACGTGTGGTCAGCGCCGATGCTGGCCGTGTGGCCGGGCCTGCTGATCCTGCTGTCCGTGCTCAGTTTCAACTCGCTGGGTGACGTGCTGCGGGACAGCCTCGATCCACGGCGGCGCTCCGGAGCCTGACCATGGAGTCAACCGGCTGTAGTACAATCTGAAGTGTATCAGTACGCTGCTACACTGACGGTCAAGTCACAGGCGGCCCGCCACACCGCCGACCGGCAGCTGAAGCAGACAGGACACGTGTGCCACGCTCCGCGGGGGTGCCGTACTTCCTGCTGACTGCCGACCAGACCAGGAGCAGCAACATGGCAATAGTCAGAGTGGAAATCGCCCCGCGCAGCCAGGAAGTCCGCGAGGCAATCATCAAGGGAATCACCGAGGTTCTGGTAGCGAACGGTGCCCAGTCCGAAGGCACTCAGGTTATCCTCTATGAACTGCCAATGACGGTATGGGGCAAAGGCGGCAAGACTTTTGACGCCCGCATGAAGGAACGCGAAGCCGCGGAGGCTGCGTCCAAAGCGGACTGAGAGGACCAACTGTCCCGGATGGACACGTTAAGACCACGACTCCTCATTGACAACCGGGATAGTGTCCCCGTCGGAACCCAGCTCAAGAACCAGCTGAAGTACATGATCAACAGCCGGGAACTGCCCGGCGGCTCCAGACTGCCGCCGGTCAGGACCCTGGCCAGCCGCCTTGGCGTCGCTCCCGGCACGGTCGCCCAGGTGTACCGGGAGCTCCAGCTCGAAGGCCTCGTCGTCGGCGAACAGGGCAGAGGCACCTTCGTCCGCTCGTTCAGCGGTGACGAAGCCAGTGAACTTTTCACCCGCCGGCAGCAGCTGGACGCCGCCCTCGCTCAGGCCATGAAACGCGCCTGGTCGCTGGGCTTCAGCCTGCCGGAGATCCGCGAACAGCTCCGCGCCCTCTACGGCGCCAGGCCACCGCAGCCGGAACTCGCCACGGTGTTCCCGCTGCGCCGCTCGGCAGAGGTGTACGCGCAACGCGTCCAGGAAGTGCTCTGTGACCTGCAGCCGCGCATCCATGCCGTCGAGCTCGCCCGCCTCGAAGCCGGGCAGGCAGAGGTGCTGGACGTGTTCCGCACCGCCTGGTACGCCGTCACCCTGGTGCAGTACGTGCCACAGGTGCAGGCAGCCCTGACCGCCAGCGGTATCGACGGTGTGGCCCTGGGCGTCACCGCGGAACTGGCTGAAGGCAGCGCGGAACGCCTGGCGCAGCTCGATCCGGCCGGCAGGCACGTGATCTTCACCGAACCACGCAACGTCCACACCATGCTGAACGTGCTGGACACCTACTCTGACCTGGACGTACAGCGCGTCGTGCGCATCCCCAGCGACCAGCCAGCCGCGCTGCTTGAAGCGCTGCCCGGGGCTGACACCATCCTCTACAGCTCCGGCGTCGAGGACCTGGTCGCCAGCCTCGAACTGCCCGCCGGCAAGCTGCTGGCGCTCGAGTTCAGACTGACCCGAGAATCCCGCGACCTGCTGCAGGGCCTGTTCCACGTGCCGCAGCGGCAGGCCGTCGCCATATGAACCAACAGTCAACCTCAGGAGAAGACCAGCCAAATGATCACCGAAGCAGACCGGTACGTGTACCTGGGCCGCCTCAAGGCCTATCTGAACAAGTTCCAGGAATCACTCGACACTTTCAGCGAAGGCATCAGCCGCAACCCCGACAGTCCGCACCTGTACAGGCACCGGGCTCACCGGCACATCACCCTGCGTGACTGGGACTCCGCCATCGCCGACTTCGAACGCGCCATCGAACTGGTGCAGGGCCAGCCGGATGAGATCGAGTTCTACCAGCCTGAGGTCGAAGAGGACATCCGCCTCATCCTGCTGGGCCGGGAGTCCGAGCTCCGGCCGCTGCCCCAGCCGGTCACCCCGGAGATCCTGGCGGCGATGAAGGACGTGTACAAGAGCACGCTGCACTCCAGCATCTGGTACCACTACGCGCTGGCGTTCTACCTGAAAGGTGATTACGCCCGGGCTGCCCGGGAGTTCCGCGTCAGCCTGGACCTTGCCGTCGATGACGACATGTACGTGGCCGCCGCTGACTGGACTTACATGTCACTGCGCCGCGACGGCCGTGACGACGAAGCCGCGGAAGTGCTCGCGACGGTCCGGCCGGACATGCACATCAACGAGCCGTCCTACTTCCGGCGCCTGCTCATGTACCAGGGGCGCCTTGATCCCGCCGAGCTGCTCGACACCCGCAACCCGGACACGCGCAGCCTGGCGACCCAGGGTTACGGCCTGGCCAACTGGCACTTTTACAACGGCCGGCGCGAGGACGCGTTCGGCATCATGCGGCAGATCATCGAGCACGGCAGCCCGGCAGCGTTCGGCTACATGGCTGCCGAGCTTGACCTGCAGCGTCACGGCTGAGCCGTTCAGCCTGCTTTCTTCAGCGCCCCGGCCAGCACTTCTGCTACGTGCCGGGGCGTTTTGCCGGTGCCGTCACTGATCTGGTGCCGGCAGCTGAAACCACAGGAGACGGTGGTGCCCTCGTGGTCGCGGACGGCGGGGAACAGCCGGTCCTCGCCGATCTTCATCGACAGGTCGTGGTTGGCGTAGCCGAAACTGCCAGCCATGCCGCAGCAGCCGGCGTCGAGTTCACGGACGTTGCTGCTGGTCCAGCCGAGCACCGCCTTGGTGCCTGAGGTACCGATGACGGCCTTCTGCTGACAGTGGCCGTGCAGCATCAGGTCTTCCTCGCCGGTTTCGAACGCCTGCTTCGGGTCGATACGGCCCTTCGTCCACTCCCGCGCCAGGAACTGGTCGATCATGAAGGTGTTGTCAGCGACGAGTTCGGTTTCCTGACCGGGCACCAGGTCACGGTAGTCGTCACGGAATGCGGTGACGCACGAAGGTTCCAGGCCGACGACCGGGACGCCTGCGTGGGCGTACGGCTTCAGGCGGCTGATGTTGTCGGCTGCCAGCTTCTTCGCGTCACGCAACAGGCCTTTCGATATCTGTGGCCGGCCGCAGCAGCCGTAAGGTACGAGCTCGACCTCGTAACCG
>CAYPKV010000086.1:0-9298 GCA_964411415.1 uncultured bacterium | reverse complement strand
ATCTGCTTGCTGCCGGCCGGCTCTCGCGAGGACCAGTGGGGCGACTATCTACTCCACAGTGCGGCCGCCGTCGAGCGCCATCCCATTCCGCCAGAAGCGCTGACCGACCTCGTCAGGTCGGCCGTCCGGGACCACCAGCAGGCTCGAGTAGCCCTGACGCAGCGCCCCCGGCGGGATGCCCGTGACCGCGATGCCTGGCGCGAGGCGGAGTCCGCTCTCGCGGAGTCACTGGCTGCGTTCCAGGAGCTCACCCGCTCAGAGGGAATCATCCCCGCCCTGGAAAGCTCCCACGCAGTGGCCGCAGCGATCCGCCTGGCCCCGCAGCTGGACAGTTCGGACACGCTGGTGGTGTGCCTGTCCGGCCGCGGCGACAAGGACGTAGCAGAAGTACGTCGCCTGCTGCAGGAAGGACTGCCGGCATGACCGGGCTTGAGCGCATCGCAGCAGCGTTCGCCACGGCCCGGGCCGAGAACCGTGCTGCGCTGATGCCGTACCTGACCGCCGGCTTCCCGGACCGGGCAGCGTTCCTGCGTGACGCACGGCTGCTGCTGGAACATTCCGACCTGCTTGAGGTCGGCTTCCCCTACTCAGACCCGCTCGGGGACGGACCGACCATCCAGGCTTCCGGACAGCAGGCACTGGCCGGCGGCATGACGACGGCCGGTGTGTTCGGACTGATCAGTGAACTGAGTGGACTGGGCCGGCCGGTCATGGCGATGACGTACTACAACCCCATCTACTGCTTCCCCGGCGGCGAACGGGGCTTCCTGGAGGCGCTGGCCGCAAGTGGTGCCGCGGGGGTGATCCTGCCGGACCTGCCACCTGAGGAGGCGGCCACCGTGCGTTCCACAGCCGCGGAACTGGGCCTGGCAACCGTGTTCCTGATCGCTCCGACGACCACGCCGGAACGCCTGCGGACCGTGACTGCGGCCTGCAGCGGCTTCGTCTACTGTGTTTCGGTAACCGGTGTGACCGGGGCGCGCAGCAACGTTGCGGCAGACCTGCCCGCGATGCTGAGCGCGGCCCGTGAGGTTACGGACCTGCCACTCGCGGTCGGTTTCGGCGTGTCAGACAGCCTGACGGCTGCGGCTGTTGCGGAACATGCTGACGGGGTCATCGTGGGGTCTGCGGTCATAAACCGTCAGGCTGCCGGCGAGGACCTGACCGGGTTCGTGACCGGACTGAAACGCGGCTGCCAGCGGGGCTGATTCAGTCGCTGCTGACGATGATGCTGGTGCCCAGCTGCTGGAACAGCTGTTCTGACATGAGCAGGTCGGCACCGGCATCAGCCGGCACTTCGGTACCGATCACGCGCACCATGACGGGGTCACGGTCAGCATGCCGGGCGGAGCTGACGAGCAGCAGCTCGCCGAGCAGGCGGCCGCGGGCGACGACCTCGAACGGCGTAAGCTCACTGGACGCGGCACCGGTCATCACTCCACCACCGCCGAGTACTTCGAGGCGGACCTGGCCGACACCGCTGCCGGTCAGTCCGATGGCATCTGCGGCGGCGCGCGACAGGTCGATGATGCGGTTGTCCTTGAACGGGCCACGGTCGTTGATGCGCACGGTGACGCTCTGGCCGGTCGTGAGGAAAGTGACCCGGACACGCGTATCGAACGGCAGGGTACGGTGAGCCGCGGTCAGCTGGTTCGGATCGAATATCTCGCCACTGGCAGTATGCCGGCCGGCGAAGCCCGGACCGTACCAGGAGGCGTTCCCCGTGACGACGCTGGTAACGGCTGAGGCAGGAGCAGGTGCGCTGGTGGCGGCAGCTGTGGCACTGGCTGCAGCGCCAGTGTCAGCGGCTGCTGCTACGGCAGCGGTGACTGCAGGAAGAACTGAAGGTGAGACTGCAACTGTGGGTGCACAGCCGGCGGCCAGCAGGACCAGTCCTAAAGCCGGTGCCATCACGTGCCTGAACATCCATGGAGTATAGGCTGTGCCGCGACTGAGAATCATTAGCTCTGTGGCTCATCAGGCCACAGAGGGCTTGCCCGCCTCAGGCCCAGGTGCGGCGGGCAAGCTCCTTCTGACAAAGGACGAACGCTTCGTAGTGATCCAGTTCGGCGCTGCCATCGGCAATGGCCTGTTCACACTTGCCGATGATGCGGCTGAGTTCCTCGTTGCTGAGGTACTGAACCCGATCGCTGCTTTCGTGAGTCTGAACCATGCTGTTCTGCTTCCTCTTCATTGGGGATTCCCATGCTGCCCCGTGGGTTGACTAGAATGTAGCAATGCCCGTCTTACAGAAGTCTCACAGGTCTCATGTCCGTTCCAGACGGCGTTCACGGCACAGATGACCGACTCACACGCGCACCTGGACAGACTGGCTGATCCGGCCGCCGGCGTCGATCCGGATCTGCTGGCGATCGTGACTGTCGGCACCTCACCCGACCGCAACGACACCGCGGTCAGCCTCGCAGCCAGCTGGCCCAACGTTTGGGCAGCGGTCGGCATCCACCCGGCCGATGCACGCCTCGCTGCGGATCCGGCTGCCCGCAGCCGCCTTGAGCAGCAGGCGCAGGCCCCCAAAGTCGTCGCCATCGGCGAGACCGGCTTCGACACGCACTGGGACGACACCACCCTGGAAGAACAGCGACTTGCCTTCGACCTGCAGGCCGGGCTGGCAGCACGTTACGACCTGCCGCTGATACTGCATGTGCGGGACAGGCAGGGCACCCGCACGGCCAGCGCCGCCGCCTGCCTGGCGCTCGAGGCAGCCGGCTGGCAACGCGGTATCCTCCACTGCTTCAACGGCGATCCAGAACTGCTTGAGCTCGGCCTGGAGCTCGGCTGGTACGTATCGTTCGCCGGTAACGTCACGTACCGCAGCGCCCGGCTGCTTCAGGAAGCTGCCAGAGCCGTACCGGAGGAGCGGCTGCTGTTCGAGACGGACAGTCCGTACCTGAGCCCGGTGCCGAACCGGGGCAAACCGAACCGTCCGGCCTGGGTGCGTGACACCGCCCGGTTCGTGGCCCAGCTGCGCAGTGCGGACCCGGGCGAGCTCGAGGCGGTCACTGACCGGAACGCCGCCAGCGTCTTCCGCCTGCCACACTGCTGAACGACCGCACTGCCTGTACAATCGCCTGATGGCCTTCAGGGATTCCGCTTATCACATCGTGCTGGACAGCGCCGACCTGTACGTGGAGGTCGCAGGTGAGGAGGAGGGTACGCCCATCCTCTACCTGCACGGTGGCCCCGGCTACAACAGCTTCTCGTTCCGGGACCTGCTGGGCGACAGCCTCGAGCAGTACCTGATGATCTACGCCGACCAGCGGGGTGGCGGCCGCTCCTATGCCGACGGTCCTTTCGCGTTCGACGTCCTCGCTGAAGACGTCCGGGAGATACTCCGCAACCTGAAACTGGACCGGGTCGTGCTGCTGGCACACGGTTTCGGTGCCGCAGTAGCCGTCAAGGCTGCAGCGACGTGGCCGGAGCTGTTCGAGCGGCTGATACTGGTCGGCCCCTGGCTGTCCATGCCGGTGCTCGCCCGCACCGTCCACCGTACGGCAGCCGTCCTGAGCGGCAACGATTCCCTCGCCGTGCCGCCTGAAGCTGATCTGCAGGAAGGCGAGGCTGACGATCCGGCGCTGCTGACCGACCAGGCGTTCGCCTGGCAGCCTGCCAAACGCATCTTCGATGAGCTGCAGTTCCCCAACCCGGCCTCGCGCCTGCACCTGGAGCACAGTGACAGCTCCGCCCTGGCCGGCCCTACGGAACCAGCGGACGTGCTGAACCCGTGGCAGGTGAACGTACTGCCACTGCTCGGTCAGCTCAAGTCACGCGTCATCATCATCACCGGCCAGCACGACCTGACGGCGATGCCTGCCCAGGTCGAAGCCGCCCTGCTGGAACTGCCGGAGGCGCTGTTCAGCATGACGGCCGGTGGACACTACCCGTGGCTGGATGACCCGGAGACGTTCCTGTCGCTGCTGGAACAGGCACTGGCTGCCTGAAGCGGCGGGCCCGCCAACGTGAGACTTCGCATGTGAACGGACTGGCACCGGTGCTAGACTCGTTCTGATGCTGAAGCCTGACCTTCAGGTATCCGACATAACGCAGGTGACACCGGAGCTGCTCAGGCAGCACGGTGTCAGGGCTGTCATGGTCGACCTGGATGACACTATCGTGCCCTCGGGCGGGGACAGCATGGAGAGCCAGGTGCAGTCGTGGTTCGCGGCTCTTCGCGACGCCGGCTTCCCGCTCCTCATACTGTCCAACGGTCAGCGTGACCGTGTGGCCCACTGGGCACATGTGCTCGGCATACCGGGCCTGCCGCTCGTAGGCAAGCCGTTCAGGCACGCCTTCCGGCGGGGCCTGAAGCTGCTCGGCAGCGAGCCGGCCCGCACCGCCATGGTCGGAGACCAGCTTTTCACTGACGTGCTCGGTGCGAACATGATGGGCCTCATCTCCATCCTGGTAGCGCCGCTCAGTCCGGGCAAGTTGCCCCACACACGCATGCTTCGCCGCGTGGAGAATCGAATCCTCGGGAGGGGTAATGGCCAACCTGTCGATAGGTGACAAGCGTCTGGGCGCCGTTCTGCTCGAACGGGGTTACGTCACTGACGAATCCCTGCAGCGCGCGATCAGCCGACACAGTGAAGCCGGCGGACGGCTCGCTGACATTCTCGTAAGCATCGGCGTCATCTCGGAACAGCGCATCGCGCGTGCCATCGAGGAGTCGATCGGCATCCCGATGGTCACCCTGCCGCGGGTCGACGTGATGCCTGAGGCGATCTCGAAGCTGAGCGGCAAGACCGCTTTCGAACTGAGTGCCGTCCCGTTCTCCATAGAAGGCAACCAGCTGCGCGTGGCGTTCGAAGACCCGCTTGATGCCATGGCCATCGAGGAGATCGAGGACCTGACCGGGTGCTTCGTCGAGCCGTACAAGGGACTGTCCAAGGAGATCCAGTGGGCACTGGCGACCCACTACCCGGAACTTGAACTCGAGATCCCGCGTGACCTCGAGATCGACCTGACCCGCAGGCTGGGCAGCCTGGCGGTCGAGAAGGGCTTCGCGACGCCTGAACAGATCGCCGAAGCCGCTGCAGAACAGCAGCGCACCGGGGGCCTGATGGGCCGCATCCTGGTTGACCTGGAGGTCATCACCGAAGAACAGCTGACCCAGCTGCTCGCCGAACAGAGCGACATCCCCTTCGAGGATGACTTCGCTGAACTTCCGTTCGACGAGAAGCTCTCCTCCGCCCTGCTGCGCCTCGATGCCGTGCAGTTCCATGCCGTTCCACTGCGTGAAGAAGACGGCATGGTCGTCATCGCCGTAGCCGACCCGCGCCGCATCCCCGACCTGGAAGCGATCATCCCGCGGCCGGTCCGCTTCGTGGCCGCCACGGAACAGGCCGTGCGGCAGCGTATCGAAGTGATGTACGAGAACGAACGCGGCCGCCTGGGTGAGACGCTGATGCTTGACCGCAAACTGCGGCGTGAACAGCTGCGCCGGGCACTGGACGAGCAGCAGAAACTCGGCAACGTCAAGCCGCTCGGCGAGATCCTGATCGACCTCGGTTACGTCACCCAGACGGACGTTGATGAAGCGCTCAACAAGCAGCGCAGCGGTGGCGGCCGGCTCGAGGACACCCTGGTGCAGGCCGGCAAGATCAGTCCGGACATGCTGGCGCGCAGCCTGGCGATGCAGCTCGGTCACGAGTTCATCGAAGAAGGCAACGTACGGGTAGACCCTTACGCCGTGACGCTCGTGCCTGAAGCCACGGCCCGCCGCTACCAGGCGATGCCGATCCGCATCGAGAACAACAGCCTGGTCGTGGCGATGAAAGACCCCCGGCACGTCTTCGCGCTCGATGACATCCACCTGATCACCGGCAAGGAAGTCATCCCGGCCGTGGCAGCCGAGTCGACACTGACCCAGCTCATCAACCGCTTCTACCGCGGTGAGGACGACATGGACGAGCTGGCCCGGGCCGTGCTCGAGGAAGTCGCGACGGGGCAGCAGGAACAGGAAGAAAGCAGCGCGATCGACGACAACGCCCTGGTGAAGGTCGTCAACTCGATCATCCGTGAGTCGGTACTGTCCGACATCTCCGACATCCACGTGGAACCGCGGCCCGACAGCCTGCTCATCCGGGTCCGCAAGGACGGCACCCTGCGCGAGTACATGCGCATGGATCGCAAGGCTGCCAGCGCGATGGTCGCCCGCATCAAGATCATGGGCAACCTGGACATCGCTGAACGGCGCCTGCCTCAGGACGGCCGCGTCCGCTTCAAGGACCGCAACCTGGAAGTCGACCTGCGCCTCTCGACGCTGCCGACCGTGTACGGCGAGAAAGCCGTCATGCGTATCCTCAAGAAGGCATCGAGCATCCCCGAGATCGAGCAGCTCGGCTTCGCGGAGTACAACTACCAGCGTTTCGTTGACGTGATCAAGAAGCCTTACGGCATGTTCCTGATCACGGGTCCGACCGGTTCAGGTAAGTCGTTCTCGACGTTCTCGATCCTGAAGCGCCTGGCGGTTCCCGAGGTGAACGTCACCACGGTCGAGGACCCGGTTGAATACGAGATCCCAGGCATCAGCCAGACTCAGGTGAACGTGCGGGCCGGCCTCGACTTCGCCCGCGCGCTCCGCTCCTTCCTGCGGCAGGACCCCGACATCATCATGGTCGGTGAGATCCGTGACCATGAGACCGCCAAGATCTCGGTCGAAGCAGCCCTTACAGGTCACCTGCTCATCGCGACGCTGCACACGAACGACGCTTCCGGTGCCGTTACCCGCCTGGTCGAGATGGGTATCGAACCGTTCAACGTCTCCGCTTCGCTCATCGGCGTGCTGGCCCAGCGTCTGGTCCGCCGCGTATGCGGCAACTGCCGGGTGGAGTACACACCTGACCCGGACGTGCTGCGCCGCATCGGCCTGACCGAAGAGCAGATCCAGGGCCGCAAGCTTTACCGGGGCGTCGGCTGTGAGAAGTGCGGCGGCAGCGGTTACAACGGCCGTTACGCGATCCATGAGCTGCTGGTCGTCGACGACGAGCTGGAGAACGCGATCGTCAACGACGCCTCCTCCACTGAGATCAAGGAGATCGCCATCGCCGCCGGCATGCGCACACTGCGTGACGACGGTATCTTCAAGGCATTCGAAGGCATCACCACCTTAGAAGAAGTACTCGCCCGCACGGCGGAGTAAGCAGCTCCGGGGCAGCTGCAAAGGAGAGCAATGGCCGACAACATCAAACAGACTCAGATCCAGGCCGACATCGTCGAACTGCTGAAACTGGCGATAGAACGCGGCGCCTCGGACCTGCTGCTGACCGCGGGCCTGCCACCGATGCTGCGCATCCACGGTGAGTGGCGGCCCACCGAGTACGACACGCTGCGGCCCAACCTGACCCGGCGCCTCATGTACTCGATGATGGATGAGAAGAAGCAGCGCAACTTCGAAGAGCGCATGGACCTGGACTTCAGTTTCAGCCTCCAGGGTCACGGCCGCTTCCGCGTGAACGCCTTCTTCCAGCGCGGTGCCGTCGGTGGCGTGCTGCGTCTGATCAGCGAGGAGATCGCCTCGTTCTCCAGCCTGGGCCTGCCCAGCGTCGTTGCCGATGTGGCGCGGCTGCCCCGCGGCCTCGTGCTGGTAACCGGCCCGACCGGTTCAGGCAAGTCGACCACGCTGGCCACCATGATCGACCTGATCAACCGGGAGAGCCACAAGCACATCGTGACGATCGAAGACCCGATCGAGTTCTTCCACCCGCACCGCAGTTCGATCATCAACCAGCGTGAGATCGGCGAGGACACGCACTCGTTCACGAACGCCCTGCGCAGCGTGCTGCGCCAGGCGCCTGACGTCATCCTCGTCGGCGAGCTCCGGGACTACGAGACGATCGGCGCCGCCGTCACCGCTGCAGAAACCGGTCACCTGGTCATGGGTACCCTGCACACCAACTCGGCCCCGGAAGCGATCGACCGTATCATCGACGTCTTCCCCGAGACGCAGCAGGCGCAGATCCGGGTCCAGCTGGCGAACAACCTGCAGGCGATCCTCACCCAGCAGCTGATCCCCCGCGCTGACGGCGAAGGCCGCGCCCTGGCCTACGAGTTCCTCGTGGCCACCGCAGCCGTCCGCAACCTCATCCGTGAAGGCAAGTCGCACATGATCCTCTCGCAGATGCAGATGGGCGGTTCGACCGGCATGATCACGATGGACGCGTGCCTGGCGGAGCTGCACATGCAGCGCATCATCAGCTTCGACATGGGTGTGTCACGCGCCGTCGATGCCCGCGAGTTCCAGCGCCTGGTGGAAACCGGTGGCATCGCCAACCAGCCCGGTCAGGGCCAGGGCGGGGCAGCCATGGGTGCGATGCGGCCCGGCGCCCAGGCTGAACGCCCCCTGGCGCAGCGGCAGGGTTCGATAACGCCCGGACGCGGTGGACGCGGGACCTGAACAGGTATATGATGCCCGGCATGCAGCAGGTACGCCGCCGACTCCGGCTGATCCAGGAACTCCATCATCTGCGCCTAGCCGCATGGGGAGCTCACTGAGGCGCCAGCGCCATCAGGCCGTATCTTCATACGTCTTCACGCTCCCCCACCCGCATGTGCCGGTGGGGGAGTTCTCCATAAGCAGCCAGCAGACAGGAAGGTCATAAAGAAGCAGATGAGTGAGAAACAGAACCTGTTCCAGAAAGTATGGAACGCCCACACCGTCAGGAAACTGGATTCCGGGGTTACGCAGCTGTTCATCGGCACGCACCTGATCCACGAGGTCACCAGCCCGCAGGCGTTCGGCATGCTGCGTGACCTGGGACTGAGCGTGCGCCGTCCGGACCGCACCTTCGCCACCGTCGACCACATCGTGCCGACCCACACCCGCCTCGAACCGTACGCTGATCCCCTGGCCCAGGAGATGATCGACGAACTCAGGAAGAACTGCGATCAGTACGGCATCCGCTTCTTCGACGTAGGCTCTTCGCAGCAGGGCATCGTACACATGGTCGGCCCTGAACAGGGCATCACCCAGCCGGGCACCACGATCGCCTGTGGCGACTCCCACACCAGCACCCACGGTGCGTTCGGTGCCATCGCTTTCGGCATCGGCACCAGTCAGGTGCGCGACATCCTCGCCACCCAGACGATGGCGATCAAGCCGCTCAAGGTGCGCCGCATCGAAGTGAACGGCGAACTGCGGCCGGGCGTATACGCAAAAGACGTGATCCTGCACATCATCCGCACCCTCGGCGTCAACGGCGGCCTCGGCTACGCCTACGAGTACGCCGGTGACGTGTTCGACCGCTTCACGATGGAAGAACGCATGACCGTGTGCAACATG
>CAYPKV010000085.1:0-9301 GCA_964411415.1 uncultured bacterium | reverse complement strand
TCCACCCGGCTGTGGCAGGCCCAGCAGTGGCAGGCTGAAGTCGGAGCTTTCGACGCGCCCGGCCGCCTGGCCAACCTGCTGCTGCGGCTCGCCCACGACTTCGGCACCCCCGGTGACCGTGGCACGGTGATCGACCTGAACCTGACCCAGCAGGACCTGGCAAAGATGATCGGCGCCACCCGTGAGACCGTCAGTCACTGCCTGGCCCGTCTGCTCGAGTACGGAGCCGTGCGGCGCCGGCGTGCCCCGATAACCGTCAGTACCGAGCGGCTGCAGGAGTTCCTGGACGAAGCCAGTGAGTGACCGTTTCATCGTGGTGACCGAGTACGGCAGTGTGCTTGTGTCCGTCAACCCGTCTGCCGCCAACGGCCTCGATGATCAGCTGCTGCTGTTCAGCACCGTGAGCAGCGAAGACCGTGCCAGCGCGGCTTTCGAGACGCCGCTGCGGGCGTTCGCCGCCAAGATGGTCGACATCATCAACGGTGTGGGCTTCGAAGGCACAGCGGTGAGCGGCGCGATGCGGGACCTGCTCATCCGCGAGAAGGCTACCAGCGAGCTGGGCCGCATCGAACGCTGGGCCCGCCTGAACCTGCAGAGTTAACTGTCTGCTTCGTCGTCTTCTTCGACGATCTCACCCAGGTCCTGCAGTATGTCCTTGTAAAGCTCCAGGCTGAAATCGCGGATGGCGATACGGGCTTCCTCGTCGGTAAGGCGTGGTGACACGCGTTTCTCGGCGACCTCGATCACCTTGCTCAGCACCTGACCGAACACGGGCCACGGGCCCTCGAAACGTCCGCTGTCAGGCAGTTCTTCACCGCTTTCGCGTGCTTCGAGTACCGCCAGGGCTTCTTCGGCGGCCAGCCGTTCAGCCTCGCGTTTCGTACGGGCAATGCCACGGCCGAGTTCCTCGCCGTCTACGGTTACTGCAGATGTGAAAACCTGATCGTGTCTGGGACCGCTGCTGCCGGTGCTGTATGCAGGGATCCCGAGGCCCAGCCGTACGGTGGTTTCGGCCAGGGTGCTTTTGGCGTGAGCCATCCAGGTGCCTCCAGATGCGGGCGGACCCGCGCTGCGCTCAACAGTAACACGGGTCCATGCTGTAGCATTGGTGGCATGACCCGACTCCTGCTTTGCGATGACCACGCGATGTTCCGTCAGGGGGTGCGCAGCATCCTCGAGACAGAAGAGGATTTCCGCATCATCGGCGAGGCCTCCACGGGGCGCGAGGCAGTACGGTACGCGCTGGAGACCCGGCCGGACGTGATCCTGATGGACATCCAGATGCCGGAACTCGATGGTGTGGCTGCCACCAAGGCGATCCTGGCTGAGTACCCGGAAGCCAAAGTGATCATCCTCACCATGTACAGGCAGGACCGTTACGTGTTCGAGGCCATCAAGGTCGGGGCGCGCGGCTACCTGCTGAAGGACGCTGACGCCAACGACCTTGTCGATTCGATCCGCCGCGTGGCTGACGGCGAGGCGCTCTTGAACGCCGGCATGGCTGCGGAGATCCTGAACGAGTTCCGCAAGTCCGGTGAGCTGCCGAACGATCCGCAGCACCGGCTGAGTGAACTGAGCGACCGTGAGGCTGACATCCTGCGGCTGCTCGCCAAGGGTCAGTCGAACCAGGAGATCGCCGAGGCTCTGGAGATCAGCGAGAAAACGGTCCGCAACCGCCTCTCGGAGATATTCTCGAAACTCAGGCTGAACAACCGGACCCAGGCTGCGCTGTACGCGCTGCGTGAGGGTCTGGCAACACTGCAGGATGGTAACTGAGATGATGAATGATGAAACCGGTACGGAGATCGGCCGGCTGCTGCAGCTGATCTGTGAGGTTCCTTCCCCCACCTTCAACGAGGCTGAACGTGCTCAGCTGATCGCGAAGCTGTGGCGTGAAGCTGGTCTTGAGCCGCATGTCGACGACATCGGCAACGTGTTCGCGGACACGGGTGTCGGCGAGGGGCCGCGGGTGCTGCTTGCCGCCCATTCGGACACCGTGTTCCCGGCAGGCACTGACGTCAGCGTTCAGAAAGCGGGGGGCCGCTGGCTGGCACCGGGCATCGGGGACAACAGCTCCAGTGTTGCGGTACTGAGCCACCTGGCAGGCCGCCTGGCTTCACTGCCGGGTCCGCTGCCCCGCATCAGCCTTGCTTCACCAGTCGGTGAGGAAGGCCGCGGTGACCTGCGTGGCATGCGCCGGCTGCTGGAAGACCACCAGGGTGAGTTCGACTTCGTGATCGCAGTCGACGGTCACCTGGGGAGCATCGTCGACCGGGCAGTCGGCTCGAAGCGGTTCGAGTTCCGGTTCACGGCCCGGGGCGGGCACTCCTGGGGCGATTACCCGTCGCCCAGCGCCGTGCATGCCATGGCGTCAGCCATGAGCGCACTGGTGGAACTGGAAGTACCTGATTCGCCCCGCTCGAGCCTGAACATCGGCACTGTCAGCGGTGGTACGAGCATCAACGCCATCGCCGAGAAGGCGGTGTTCGACCTTGACCTGCGCAGCCTCGATCCGGCAGTGCTGGCAGGCATGGAGCAGAAGGCGCTGCAGGCAGTCCGTGAGGCAGCTGCGAAGCACAAGGTAGAGCTCGAGGCCGTCCAGATAGGGGACAGGCCCGTTGCGACCGTTGATAACTCGGTGCTGGTCCGCTGTGCCACCGATGCGCTCAAGGAGCACGGCATCGAGCCGCGTACGTCGGCGGGTTCCACCGATGCGAACGCGGCACTGGCAGCCGGTCTGCCGTCCATCTGCCTCGGTGTGTACCGCGGTGGCGACGCTCACCGGCTCAGCGAGTGGATCGAGCCCGACTCGCTCGCGACCGGCTACGCCGCGCTCGTATCGTTCCTGCGTAACCTGGCTGCCGTCAGTGGCGGTTCCGTTCATCTGAACCGCGGCGGGGCCGCCGGGCCCGCCGCGCCAGGCTGTCGACCAGCTCGTTCTCGGTATGGCCCGAGTGGCCGCGGGTCCAGCCCCAGCTGACGTCGTGAAGTGACGTCAGTTCCAGCAACCTCTCCCACAGATCACGGTTCCTGACCGGCTGACGCCCGGCTGTCTTCCAGCCGTTGCGCTGCCAGTTGGTCAGCCAGCCGTTCGTGAAAGCGTTCTTCAGGTACTGGCTGTCAGTGACGATCCTGACCTGACATGGCTCCGTCAGCGCTTCCAGTGCCCGGACTGCCGCCGTCAGTTCCATGCGGTTGTTGGTGGTGCCGGCTTCGTAGCCGCTCACCTTGCGTCCTGAGCTGTTCCAGGCGAGCAGGTAAGCCCAGCCGCCTTCGCCGGTCGCTGTCTCGCAGGAACCGTCCGTCCAGATTGTCACTTGTTTCTTTGGCACGACTGGTGATTATACGTGCTGCAGAGCGGTTGTGGCGAAACGGCGCGCACCCCCGTCCGTTCAGGATTGCGTCATAATTCTAATCAAACACTTTATCAGTACCATGTCAGTACAGCGTGTGTGGGCCGATTTACAGTGGTACTTAACTTTCTCACCTTAACCCGCCTGTAGACTGTTGTCAGGTAGTAAATCAGAGGAACTACCAGACCGGCAGCACCGGTGCAGCACGGAGTCAGAGGAGGATCACGGAAATGAACACCATCATCAGGGACCCCGACTTCCGCACGTCCACCCCGAGCAACGGAGATGAACTGAACATCCCCGGTCAGATGCTGCGGTTCCAGCGCCGGCAGACCCTGTATCACAACGGCGACCCGGCAAAATCAGTCTTCCGCGTCCGCGACGGACTGGTCCGCATCACCCGCATGACACCGGAAGGCCGTGTGCTCACCGTCCGTCATGTTGAACCAGGCGATTTCTTCGGCGAGGAAGCCTTCACCGAAGGCCGCCGCGACGAGATGGCCGAGGCGCTCACGAGCACCGACATCGAAGCCATCGATCCGGCGCTCATCAACCACTCCGACCTGTTCGCGATAACCCAGTCGCTCTCCAGGCAGATGCAGCGACTGATGGATTACGAGTACCACCTGCAGACCGGCGATCTCAGGCAGCGTGTGGCCCGCTACCTGCTGCAGCTCTCAGCGACACCGCTGGCCCGCAGCGACGAGAACGGGCGACTCCTGGTCGCAGCCACCCATGAGCTGATCGCTGAAGGCACCGCCAGCACCCGCGAGAGCGTATCGAAGATCATCACGGAACTGCGCAGTGCCGGCCTGATCGAGTCCGGTTACCGCAGCATCGTCATCACGGACAGTGACGCTCTGGACGAGGTCGCCCAGGGCTTCTGCTGACAGACGGGGTGCGAACCACCCTGCTGACCGCACCGACAAGAGCACTGAACAGCAAGCCTCCCGCCTGACTGGCCGCAAGGCCGCAGGCGGGAGGCCCATCTCGTGCCCTGACGGGCAGTTCAGTCCAGCTGTTCCAGGACGACGACCGCGGCTGCATGGTCGCGTGAATGCGTCAGTGACAGGTGGGCCACCAGCCGTTCTTCCTCCATCTGCGCCCGGATCTTCTCCGAGAACTCCAGATGCGGCTTGACACCGGTTTTCGTCACCCAGACGTCCTGCCAGCCGTGAGCTTCATGCCAGCACTTCTGGAACGCTTCCTTGGCAGCGAAACGTGCGGCTACTGATGGCAGCGGATCGGATTGCGAGCGGACGAAGGTGATCTCCTCGGCGGTGAAGTGCCGGTAGAGGAAGCGGCTGGGGTGGCGCTGCCACACCTCTTTTATCCGCACCAGCTCGATCATGTCGATGCCGACTGCGCGGATCAAGGGTGCACCTGCCGGGTGATGCCCTGCGGACCGGCCAGGATGGCCTCGTCAGCCAGTCCCAGGAACAGGCCGTGTTCGACGACACCCGTCTCGGCTTTCAGGTCAGCAGCCAGCTCCAGAGGGCTGAAAGCCGTCCGGGAGAAGAAGTCGAAGATGAGGTTGCCGTTGTCGGAAATGAGCGGCCTGCCGTCAGCACCGCTGCGCTGCCGGCACTCGCCGCCGAGCAGTTCCAGACGGGCTACGGTCGCCTCGTGTCCGAAACCGACCACTTCGACCGGCACGGGTGCCAGACTGCCCAGGCGGTCAACCGACTTCGAGTCGTCGGCGACGATCACGAACCGGCGGGCGGCCAGGGCAACGAGCTTCTCACGCGTCAGCGCGCCACCGAGCCCTTTGATCAGCTGCAGCTGCGGATCGACCTCGTCACAGCCATCGATGGCGATGTCAAGGCCGGCAGGGGTCAGTTCCATCAGCTCGATGCCGGACTGCCGGGCCAGTTCCTCAGTCGCGACTGAGGTGGCGACCGCCCGGATGTCAGAAAGCCGGCCGTCTGCCAGCCGCTCACCCAGTCCGGTGATGACGAAAGCTGCGGTGCTGCCGGTACCCAGACCTACGGTCATGCCGGAGATCAGCTGGTCAAGTGCGGCTTCCGCCGCCTGCTTCTTGAACCGTGCCTGGCTGTCGCTCACGCAGCTGCGGCTCCCCGGAGTTCCTGCAGCAGTTCACCGATCCGCTCCGCATGGCCTTTGGCGTTGACGTTGTACAGCGCAGCAGCGACTTTGCCTTCGGGATCGATCACGAAGGTGGACCGGACGATGCCTTCGGTTTCCTTGCCGAACACCGTCTTCGGACCCCACACTCCGTAGGCGCGGGCCAGGCTGCTGTCAGTGTCGCTGACCAGCGGGAAGTTCAGGCCGTGGTCTTCGCGGAACTTCGCGTGTGACTCGAGGCCGTCAGGCGACACGCCGATCACGGCGGCGTCGAGGCGGCTCAGGTTGTCACGCAGGTCACACGCCTGGGTTGTGCAGCCCGGGGTGTTGTCCTTCGGGTAGAAGTACAGGACCGTCCACTGGCCCGCGTAATCGGCAAGACTCAGGGTACCTTCGGTCGAAGGAAGGCTGAAACCGGGTGCCGGATCACCGGCCTGAAGCTTGTTTTCCATGCCTGCAGTCTAGCCGATGCCGCTGCCGCGGAACTGTCGCTCACAGGTCTTTCACTCCCCGGCAGTTACACTTGAGCGGTGAAAGTCCGCTTCGTCCTGGCCAGTTCTTCGCCCCGCAGGAAACAGCTGCTCGATGCCCTGGGAGCCGTCTACACGGTCCGTTCCCGCGAGGTCGACGAGTCACCGTTGCCCGGCGAAGACCCGGCCCGGCTGGCACTGCGCCTGGCCGGGCTGAAGGCCGCAGCGGTGCAGGCGGAAGCAGGTGGCCTGCCGGTGCTGGCAGCCGACACGGTTGTGGCCATGGACGGCCAGCTGCTCGCCAAGCCTGCTGATGAAGAAGAGAACCGTGAGTTCCTGGCCAGGCTGTCCGGCCGGGAGCACCAGGTGATCACCGGGCACGTTTTGCTGGGCCCGGACGGCCGTAGCGCCAGCGAGGCGCCACTGACCACAGTGCGTTTCCGGGAGCTGTCAGCCGGCGAGATCAGTCGTTACGCCGCGACCGGTGAGGGCCTGGACAAGGCCGGCGGCTACGGGCTGCAGGGCCTCGGTGGCGCTCTGGTTGACACAGTGAGCGGCTGCCACACCAACGTGATCGGTCTGTCACTGCCTGCCGTCATCCGCCTGGCAGCTGAACTGGGGGTGCCGCTTGCATAACCTGCAGCGTGCCTGGTTCCTGTTCCTCGCCCTCGGACTGCTGACCCTGATCCTGAGCGGACTCATCGGCCAGCCGCCGGCACCGCTCACGGCCGCTGTGGCCATGCCGCACAACCTGCTGCACCGCGTCGGCCTGAACCTGAGGCTGGCCGGTGAAGCACTGGCCGACCGCAGCGACCTGCGCCGGGCGCTGGCAGACGCCAACGAGACGATCTTCGAGCTGGAACAGTCCAACCGTGACCTGAGCATGGCCCTGGCCCAACTGTCAGAGGTGCTGCAGATCCAGGCTGACCAGTCGCCGGGCGTGGCACTGACCGCGCCTGTGACCGGGCTGAGCAGCAGCATGCTCCTGTCGCGGCTGACGCTGGGCAAAGGTGCTGCTGATGGCGTGGTGACCAACATGGTGGCGACCATCCCGCAGGGACTCGTCGGCATGGTCGTGGAGACGTCCGCTGGTTCGGCAGTCGTCCGGACCGTGCTTGACCCGCAGTCACGGGTCGGCATCACGGTCCGGGGCCGGGGCGGTCAGGGCATCGCCATGGGCCTGCCTGACGGGAACATCAGGGTCGCTGACTTCATCGAGGTCGACGAGGTGCGGGTCGGCGATATCGTCGAGACCAGCTCGATCGGCGGCCTCTACCCGCGTGGTGTGCTGGTCGGAACAGTGGTGGAAGTACCGCCGCGCGACCCGAACGGCCTGCGGCGTACTTTCACGGTTGAACCTGCGGTAGAGCTGTCCACACTCCTCGAGGTGGCGCTCATCTCGCCGCAGTGACTGTCAGACGGGTCTGACCACGAAGTTCACGAGCCGGCCAGGTACGACGATCTCCCGGATGGTCTCAGTACCGGCCAGGTGCCGTGCCACGTTCGGCTCGGCCCGGGCCGCAGCCAGCAGTTCGTCCTTGCCGCTGTCGACGGATACTTCGATCTGACCGCGCACCTTGCCGCTCACCTGCACCGCGATGGTGACGGTGTCACGTACGAGCGCTGCCGGGTCATGAACGGGCCACGGCTGCAGGTGGATCGATTCCGTGGAGCCGAGCCGGTGCCACAGCTCCTCGCTGATGTGCGGGACGATGGGGGCCAGCATGACCAGGAGCGCCCTGATGCCTTCCTGCCACTCAGGCTGTTCGCTCAGCTGTACGGACTTCAGCCGGCTGAGCGTGCTCTGCAGCGTCATCAGCTCAGCGATGGCCGTGTTGAACGAGAACGCCTCGAGGTCCTGGGTCACTTCGCTGATGGCGTGGTGGACCGCGCGCCGTACTTCACGCCGGGCTTCATCGAGGTCAGCCTGGCTGTCTTCCGCCGGTACGTGCAGCAGGTTCCAGACGCGGTTCAGGAAACGCGAGATGCCTTCGATGCCACGTGAGTTCCACGGTGCACCCTGGTCCCACGGCCCCAGGAACATCAGGTAAGCACGCACCGTGTCGGCCCCGTAGGTCGCGACCAGATCGTCAGGATCGACGACGTTGCCACGGGACTTCGACATCTTCTCGTTGTCCTCGCCCAGGATCATGCCCTGGTTGCGCAGGCGGGTGAACGGCTCACCGTGGTCGATGAAACCGAGGTCACGGATGACCTTGGTGAAGAAACGGCTGTACAGCAGGTGCAGGATGGCATGCTCACTGCCGCCGGTGTAAGTGTTGACCGGGGTCCACAGCTTCGCCAGTTCGCGGTCGATCGGAGCGTCCTGCAGCTTCGGGGACAGGTAACGGAACCAGTACCACGAGCTGTCCATGAACGTGTCCATCGTGTCAGTCTCACGGCGGGCGCTGCCACCGCAGTGCGGGCAGGTGGCGGAGCGGAACGACGGGTGGTGCTTCAGCGGCGACTCGCCGGTCGGCATGAACTCGACGTCCTCAGGCAGCAGCACCGGCAGGTTCTCTTCCTTCTCCGGCACGAGACCGCAGCTGTCGCAGTACAGCATCGGTATCGGGGTGCCCCAGTAGCGCTGCCTGCTGATGAGCCAGTCCCGCAGGCGGTAAGTGACCCGCGCGGCGCCCAGGTCGCGCTCCACCAGCCAGTCGATGACCTTGCGGATGGCTTCGGTGCCGTCACCGGCAGGGGTGCCGTCGAACGGTCCGGAGTTGACCATCACGCCAGCGCCGGTCCACGCCGCGGTCAGTTCAGCGCCGTCAGAGTCTTCAGGCCGGATCACTTCGGTGATCTCCAGGCCGAAAGTGGTGGCGAACTCGAAGTCCCGCTGGTCGTGCGCCGGTACGGCCATGATGACGCCGGTGCCGTAGCCGAGCAGCACGTAATCGCTGATCCAGATCGGGATGCGCTTGCCGTTGACCGGGTTGAGCGCGTACGCGCCGGTGAACTCGCCGGTCTTGTCCTTGCCTTCCGCCTGACGCTCGACCTCGGTGCGGCGTGAGGCGCGCTGCACGTAGGCTTCAACGGCCTCGCGCCGGTCGTCGGTCGTCAGTTCACTGACAAGTGGGTGCTCCGGTGCCATGACCATGAAAGTGGCGCCCCACAGGGTGTCCGGGCGGGTGGTGAACACCTTCAGCTCGTCGCCACGCTCGGTCCTGAACGTGACCTCGGCACCTTCGGAGCGGCCGATCCAGTTGGTCTGCTGCACCTTGACGTTCTCCGGCCAGTCAAGGCCGCTGAAGTCGAGCAGCTCTTCAGCGTACTCGGTGATCTTGAAGTGCCACTGCGGCATGAGGCGCCGCTCGACGATGGCGCCACTGCGGTCGGCGCGGCCGTCGATGACCTGTTCGTTGGCCAGCACCGTCTGGTCGACAGGGTCCC
>CAYPKV010000084.1:0-9330 GCA_964411415.1 uncultured bacterium | reverse complement strand
GCGAACGCCTCATCCACCTCGTGGATGCCGCCTTCGCCCTGCACCGGTTCGATCAGGATCGCCGCAGTATCTGCGGTCACCGCAGCTTCGAGCTGGGCGACGTCGTTGTAATCGACGAAGGTGACTGGGGTGCCCGTCGGCATGAACGGCTCCCGGTACTTCGGTTCCCACGTCATGGACAGCGCGCCCATGGTCCGGCCGGCGAACCCGCGCCGCGCAGCTACGAAGTGGCTGCGGCCGGTCGCTGCCCGCGCCCACTTGAGGGCTGCCTCGTTCACCTCGGATCCGGAGCTCGCCATGAACGCACGTTCAAGGGGGGCTTTCACGAAACGGAACAGCAGTTCCAGGAACTCCGTACGTACGTCGTTGCCGTGACTCTGGGAGCAGATGATCAGCCTGCCGGCCTGTTCGGCGATCGCAGCGGTCAGGCGCGGGTGCGCGTGACCCAGACTGGCGACGGCGATGCCGGCCATGCAGTCCAGGTAGCGGTTGCCGTCGGCGTCGATTATCCAGACGCCTTCGCCCCGAACGAACGAGACGTCCGGGTTCCAGAGTCCTGAGCTGTGCCTGGATTCGCGCTCCAGCAGCGACCGGTTCGATACAGCCTGTGTTTCACTCATTGAAGACGCCCTCCCAGCCAACCCGCAGCGCCGCCTTGTACGCGCTGCGGCTGGCGAACATTATCACCTGTGGCGGGGCCGGCTGCTCAGCCGGCTGGCGGCCGCTGTGACAACCCCGGTTCAGGCGGCGTTCTCCAGCAGCCGTGGCAGTGTGCCGCTGAGGAGCTCGTCGGCCAGGGCAACGCTCAGCACCAGGCGGCTGCTCTCCGCATCCAGTTCCCAGCCGATGCCGCAGCTGTCACTGTCCACGTGATCGAGCGGATCCGGGCTGACCGTCAGAGCACCTTTCGGCGGATACAGCCGGATGGCCTTTACTTCGGCGTACGCGTCCCGGAGTGCCGCCCCGACGTCCCGGTCGCTCGTGCCGTCAGCCATGAACAGCTGCAGGCTGAGCAGCAGGCCGCGTGGCGCAGCGTGTTCCAGGACGCTCAGGTGCAACCTCGGTGCACCACCGAGGGCGCCGGCTATGAGCCGGGTCGCCGGATGACCGGTTGCTGCGCTGGTGCGGACGCTGCCGGCGGGCCGTCCGGCCGCCGCGCAGACTGCGACGATGAACACGTCGGACCGGGCTGGCACTCCGGCGCGGAACAGGGGCCGCAGTGCCAGCAGTGCCCCGGTCGCTATCGCCAGTGTCTGTTCACTCTGCATGGCACAAGCGTAGCGTGCTGCGCCTGCGAAGGCCCCGGCTGCAGCGGGCAGCGTTCCGGCGGTATCCTTCTGCCAGGCTGGGCGTGCCGGGCCGCGCCGGCTGACTGGAGGCAGACATGAGCGTGGAAACGACACTGAGCTTGCGGGTACGGTTCGCGGAAACCGACCAGATGGGCGTGGTGCATCACAGCCGCTGGGCCGTCTGGCTGGAGGCGGCGCGCGTGGAGTGGCTCAGGGAACGCGGGCTCTCTTACCGTGAACTCGAGGACACCGGCGTCTCCCTTGCGGTCAGTGAGCTTTCGGTCCGTTACCGGGCTGCTGCCCGCTTCGATGACCTGCTTGAAGTGACCGCGCGCCTGGACGAAGGCCGCAGCCGCCGCTTCATCTTCTCCTACACCGTCAGGCGGCCTGCGGACGGAACGTTGCTGGCCGAGGCCCGCACCGTTCACGTGCCGACTGACCGCAGCGGCCGTGCCATCCGCATGAGCAGTGAGTGGCTGGCCGCGCTGAACGACCTGCCGTCACGTCCCTGACGTTGCCGGCCTGCGCCCGGGTGTTAACTTTGTAGACATTCTCGGACGCTCACCGGTACCGGTGCGTCCAGCAGGCAGGAGATACTGAACATGACTGACAATCCGGGCGGCAAGATCCTCTCAACGGCACTTACTTACGACGACGTGCTGCTCGTTCCAAGGCGCTCCTCCATCCTGCCCAGGGACGCAGACCTGTCCACCTGGCTCACCTCCGGACTGCGGCTCAACCTGCCGATCATGAGCGCCGCCATGGACACGGTCACTGAGACGCGCATGGCCGTAGCCATGGCCCGCAACGGTGGCGTCGGAGTGATTCATAAACGCATGGGCGTCAGCGAACAGGCTGCGATGGTCCGCAAGGTGAAGCGCTCGGAATCCGGCATGATCACCGACCCGATCACCCTGCGGAAAGGGTCACTCGTCGCCGACGCAGAACGGCTCATGAGCGAGTACCGCATCAGTGGCGTGCCGATCGTCGATGAGAACGGTCGCCTGGCGGGCATACTCACCAACCGTGACCTTCGTTTCGTCGATGATCACAACCAGCCCGTTGATGGCCTCATGACGCATGAGAACCTGGTGACCGTACCAGCCGGCACGACGCTCGAGCAGGCACGTGAGATCCTCAGCCGTAACCGTATCGAGAAGCTGCCGGTAGTCGACGAGGAGTTCCGCCTGATCGGCCTCATCACGATCAAGGACATCATGAAGAAGATCGCCTACCCCGATGCTGCCAAGGACTCGCAGGGCCGCCTGCTCGTCACCGCAGCGGTGGGCGTGTCAACCGACCTGGAAGAACGGGCCGCGGCCCTGGTAGAAGCCGGTGTCGACGCCCTGGTGCTCGACAGCGCCCACGGTCATTCACAGGGGATCATCGACGCGCTCGACTGGCTGAAGCGTACTTACGGTGACGTGCCGGTCATCGCAGGCAACATCGCCACCGGCGACGCTGCACGCGACCTGGCTGACCACGGCGCTGATGCGGTCAAGGTCGGCATCGGGCCGGGCTCGATCTGCACTACCCGCGTCGTGACCGGTGTCGGCATGCCACAGCTGTCAGCGATCATGGAAGTCGCGGCGGCGCTGAAAGGTTCAGGCGTGAGGGTTATCGCCGATGGCGGCATCAAGCAGACGGGCGACCTGCCCAAGGCGATCGCTGCTGGTGCCGACGTGATCATGGCCGGTTCGATGCTGGCAGGCACGACCGAGTCCCCGGGCGAGGACATCCTGCGGGAAGGCCGGCGTTACAAGTCGTTCCGTGGCATGGGTTCACTCGGCGCGATGGGCGGCGGCAGTGCTGACCGTTACTTCCAGGAAGGCGCTCCGAAGCTCGTCCCTGAAGGTATCGAAGGCATCGTGTCGTACAAGGGGCCGGTTGCTGACGTGCTGTTCCAGATGCAGGGCGGCCTGCGCAGTGCGATGGGTTACTGCGGGACCCCGGATATCGGTGCCCTGCAGCAGGACGGCCGTTTCGTGACCATCACCCAGGCGAGCCTCATCGAGGGCCACCCTCACGACGTGACGATCACGAAGGAAGCCCCCAACTACCAGCGCGGCTGAGCGGCTCAGCTGATCTTCAGACAGGTTTCACGACGCTCCCGGATTCGGGAGCGTCTTCATATACCGCCAGGACAGCCCGGGTACCGAACTTCAGGAACTGGCTGAACGGTGAGAGCTGCCGCTCCTGAGGTACTCCGCCCGGCAGCAGGTGGGCACGCAGCCTGGCGAACTGGCCGGTGACGGTCTGCTCCCGGCGGCCGATGGCTGCCGCGGTCTTCTCCCGCAGAAGCCTCAGGCTGTCCGTCACCCGGGCGGTGTGCCGTGACAGTGTTCCGAGCAGGGTCGGGTCGAGCTCCAGCAGCGCGGCACTCAGTTCAGCCTGTGAACGGCTCAGTGCTGCGAAGCCGTCGTTGAACTTCGCCTCGGCTTCGTCCAGAGCCAGCAGGACCCGGCGTTCAGCCTCGTCGGGGCCAGCCAGGAACTCTTCGGCGGTCAGTCCGTGCCGTTCCAGTATCCGCACCAAGGGTGGTTCCAGGATCGTGACGTGGGTCCGGGGCCAGATGGTCGGCTGAGCGACACCGTGCTGACGGTAGACGCCGAGCAGCTGAGCCAGGTAGCGGAGTTCACCGGGCCCGACGACGAACGCGCTGGTCGGCAGGACCGCGTCCTGGGTTATGGGCCGCAGACCTGCGGCCGGGGTGATGCGGCCCGGTTCGGCATCGAGGATGGCCAGCAGGTCACTGGCACTGAAGCTGTGCGTACCGGTGTGGAACACGCCGCTGTCGAAACGCAGCAGTCGCCTCCGAGGCAGGCCGTCTTCTGTGACGGTGATGAACAGGTTGGTCGCGCCCCGGCCGCGGCCCAGCTGCGGCTCGAAACCGAGGCTCCTCAGCCGGTCACCGGCCGCGTTGATCGCCGCTACCCCGCTGACCGGATCCCTGATCTCCGCAGCCAGCACCTGGTTGAACAGCGGGGCCAGGGCCGGCCGGGACGGGTCGAGGAGCGGCGCGGCCGCAGCCCCGTGAACGAGGTAATGCACTGCAGCGAAGAAGTCGGCCCAGGTGTCAGCGCGCCCGCCCGCCTCCTGCAGCAGCTTCAGGATGGCTTCCAGATGGCCGGGCTCCCAGCGGCCGGCGCTGAGCTGCTCACGTATGTCCTGCAGGTAGCGGCCTTCCCAGGCGATGTGCCCGGCGGGAACTTCCTCAGGCAGTTGCACGCTTACCCGGTGCAGCCGTTCATCCAGGTCAAGCAGCCAGGCGTGGTCGATCTCGGCGACGTCGTGGTCCTGGCTGGCGAGCCAGAACACTGGTACGACCGGCGCTTCCTCCTCGTCCAGTCGGGCAGCCAGCTGCACTGCCGAAGCGGTCTTCGCCAGGGTGTACCCGGGTCCGAGGAGCAGTCCGGCCTGCTGGCCGGTGACGGTTGCCCGCGCAGCAGGATGGGCGAGCCGGCCGGCCCGGGCGGCGACGGCGGGGTCGGCCCCCAGCCGTTCAGCTTCGGCAGCCAGTGCTGCAGCCAGGGCCTGGTTGGGGCGGTTCAGTCCGTCGCGCAGCCGGGCGGTCTGCGGGGGCCTGGGACAGTCGAAGAAACTGTCCAGTTCGCCGTCTGCGTAGGCAGTGGTGAAGTCGCTGGTCATCACGGGCACAGCCGAGCTTACCAGCGCCTCACGGCAGTCCGCGTCGCGCAGGGCCTGTGGTACCATGCGCCTGACGGACGGCCTGAACTGGCCTCCCCGGCCCGGCCTTACGCCACCATGGACCTGAATTGATACGGATGTCTCATGCATACAAACATTGAGCTGCTGCCGGTTCAGGCAGGCACGGATGTCGTGATCGTCGTTGACGCGCTCCGCAGCTGCACCTCCGCTCCCCTTGCGTTCGACCGCGGCCTGGCCCGCCTTTTCTTCACCACCTCACTGCGTGACGCCAGACACGCGGCTGCAGAACAGGACCTGCTGCTGCTCGGTGAACGGAGCGGCATGGTCCCTGAAGGTTTCAATCACAGCAACTCACCGGTGCTGCTCAGCACGCTGGAACTGACTGACGCTTCGGCAGTGATGGTGTCCGAGAACGCCCCTGACGCGGTGGTCCGTAACTCGGCCGCGCGGCATCTGCTGCTCGGTTCGCTGTACAACGCGACTGCCGTCGCCCGCCGGGCGGCAGAACTCGCGACCGAATCAGTGACCATCGTCTGTGCCGGCTTCAGGGGTCAGCAGGACCTCGATGATTCAATCGCAGCAGCGGTCATAGAAGCAGAGGTCAGGCGGCTGGGCTCCCCGGCTGAGCGCAGGGGGGCAGCAGCCCTGGCCGACAGCCTGCTGCGGGCCTTCCCTGATCCGGTGGATGCCCTCTGGCACTCGACTGCGGGCCGCTGGCTCCGTCAGCTCGAGCACGCCCAGGACATCGGGCTGGCAGGCCGGGTCTCGGTGTCGGAAGCCGTTCCTGAGCGCAGTGACGTGATCCTTACACCTGCCGGCGGCAGCCTGCAGCTGTTCCTGAACCGGGGATGACGGAACCGGCGAATCCACCGGTCACCGGTGTGCTCGGTTTCGATGTCGCTGTCCTCACACTTGAGGAAGCCGCCCACTGGGTGCTCGCCCGCGCACTGTCTGAACAGCCTGCCACCCTGGTGGTCACCCTCAACCCGGAGATAATCATCCAGTCGCGCAGCGACACCAGGCTGGCAGCCGCCCTGACGTCTGCGGGACTGACCGTGGCCGACGGGGTCGGCGTGGTCTGGGCGGCGAAACGCGCCGGAACTGAACTGCCGGGCCGCGTGCCCGGTGTGGAACTTACTGCCCGTGTCCTCGAGCTGGGCGGAGCGGAACTGCCGGTGTTCTTCCTGGGTGCCCGTCCGGGCATCGCTGAACGGGCTGCGGCGGCTGCAGCCGGGCGCTGGGGTGTGCGGGTCGCCGGTCACAGGCACGGTTACTTCGACCGTGAGGCGGACGCTGCCGAAGTAGCTGCCGAAGTGGCAGCTTCAGGTGCGCGCCTGGTGCTGGCCGGGCTCGGCGAGGGCCAGGAGCTGTTCCTGCAGCAGCACTTGAACGCCATGGGGGTCAGGGTGGCCATCGGCGTCGGGGGCACGCTTGATGTACTGGCGGGCGAGGTTCAGAGGACTCCCGCCTGGACGAGGCGGCTCGGTATCGAGTGGCTGTGGCGGGTCGGCAGCGACCGGAGCCGCTGGCACCGCTTCCCCAGGCTGCTGCAGTTCGCCCGGCTGGTGCTGCGCACCTACCGCTGATTCAGAACGATTTAAGTGGGAACCTGACGCCGGGAGTGCTCAGCTCCAGGGCTTCCCGCACGCTGGCTTCATCCGGCAGGCCCGCCGGGTAACTGCCGTTGAAGCAGGCGAGGCAAACTTCGCTGAGACCGATCGCCTGGCCGAGGCCGGCTTCGCTCAGGTAATGAAGCGAGTCGACACCGGTCCGTTCGCGGATCTCATCGACCGTCATGACGGCCGCGGCCAGTTCGCGCCGGGCGGCTGTGTCGATGCCGTAGAAACACGGGTAGCGGATGGGCGGACTCGACACCCGGAAGTGCACTTCGGTCGCTCCGGCCTCGCGCAGCAGCCTGACGATGCGGCCGGATGTCGTACCGCGTACGACTGAGTCATCCACCAGCACGACGCGTTTGCCCCTGACCGCTCCGGTCGGGGCGAGCTTGAGCCGGACCTTCAGTTCCCGCATGTCCTGAGTGGGGCTTATGAAACTCCGTCCGGTGTACGACGATTTGTAGAAGCCGATCTCATAAGGGATGCCGGAGGCACGGGCGAAACCGAGTGCGGCCGGCAGGCCCGAGTCGGGCACCCCGATGACCACATCTGCTTCGGCGGGTGCTTCAGCGGCCAGTATCTCGCCCATGCGGACCCGGCTGGCGTACACGTCCACCCCGTCGATGCTGCCGTCACCCCGGGCGAAGTAGATCCATTCGAAGGCGCATGGGGTGGGCCGCGGCTCGAGCACCTGCCGGGAATGCAGACCAGCTTCGTCAGCCACCACCAGCTCGCCGGGCCGGACATCGCGGACGTAGACGGCTCCCATGGTGCGCAGGGCCGCCTGCTCGGAAGCGAACACCCAGCCGCCGCCTTCCAGCTGACCGATCTGCAGCGGCCGGACACCGTGGGAGTCACGCAGGCCGATGATGCGCTCACGGTCCATGATCACGACAGCGAAGCCGCCTTCCATCATGGTCATCACGTGAGCGGCAGAGTCTTCCAGGTTCATGTCGCTCTGCCGGGCGATCAGGTTGAGCATCACTTCACTGTCGTTCGTCGTCTGGAACACGGCGCCTTCAGCGAGCATCGAGCTGCGCAGGCTGCCGGCGTTGGTGAAGTTGCCGTTGTGGGCCAGCGCCAGGATGCCCTTGCCCGAACGCACGGTGAGCGGCTGAGCGTTGAAGCGCAGGCTTGAACCGGTGGTCGAGTAGCGGGTATGGCCGATGCCGATCTGCGCTTCCGGGAAGCGGAGGCGATCGGTGCGTTCGGGTGTGAACACCTCGTTCACCAGGCCCATGTCTTTCTCGATGCGCACCTCGCGGCCACCGGCCACACAGATGCCGCATGACTCCTGGCCACGGTGCTGCAGTGAGAACAGGCCGATCTCGACCAGTCCGGCGATGTCGGTGGGTGCGTCTGAGCGGATCGCTGCGATGCCGCACTCCTCGGCTGGCTTGTCCATCAGTTCATGGGTCCGGTTCATCAGTTGCCTGGAAGTTCAGGTCCTGAACGTTCTGCGGGGATCATGTCGGGGGTCCTCTTGATGCATGTCTGGCGTCCGGTGAGGAAAGCCAGCGCTCTGACGCTCCCCGGCGCCGTTGATTCTAGCATTGCTGGCCCTGCCGCTGCCTGCAGCCGGCGACCGGCTGTCCGCTCAAGTTGACCGGCCTGACAGCCTGCTGCTAAAATCAGCAGGCTGTCAGGAAAGCAGCAACGCCCCTGACGCCGGGATGGCGGAACGGCAGACGCAGTAGACTCAAAATCTACCGGGGCGACCCGTGCGGGTTCGAGTCCCGCTCCCGGCACCACATAAGAATCAGTTTCACGTCCAGCACCGTCCTTAACGTAAGCGGGCGGAGTACTTCGGAGGCAAGTCGACCAACATGTTCTGGATCATCCTTATCCCCTTCATCCTCACGTCTGCCCTGCTCGTGTTCACCATCCTGCTGCAGGAGCCCAAGCAGTCCGGCCTTGGCGGCCTCGACGGCGGCAGCAGCGGCGGCATGGATTTCGCTTCATCCGGCGGAACGAGCGGTGGCCTGCGCCGCGCCACCACTTACCTGGCGATCATCTGGGGCCTGCTGGCCCTGGCACTCCAGGTAGTGCCCCGCTGAGAACAGCCTCTTAATCAACGGTTCATGACGCCCTGCCGGCATCCGGCAGGGCGTTTCTGCTGCGCGAGACTGCCTTCGTGCCCGGACCGGCAGCGGTATGACGCGGCAGGCCCCTGCAGGCCGCATGGATAGGTATATGGATATATACCGATATGAAACCGCCACCGCCTGCAGCTGTCGTGCTGAGCTCCGCTAAACACGATGCGGAGCGTACCGCGGTGGCCACCGGCCGTTTGACCTGTCAGTGAGGCAGTGATAGATTCTGAATCAGTGGAAAGTCAACCAGGGCAGTCCACTTGTACGGGCAGTGTCCGTCTGGTAGCATCGCCAGCGAATACTCTGGGATGTCACCTGTTTGGACGCTGTCCGGACCCGACCAGTTCGGTCGGATTGCCGGGCATTCGATCCCCAAGGTATGCCCGGTCAATTCAACGGAGGTAAGATGAAGAAGACCCTGTTTGCCCTCGCAGCCGCCGGCGCCCTGTCCATGGCGTTCGCGGAGCCGTTCGTCTGGCCCAGCGCCTGGACCACGGCTGAACCGGGTGCAGCCCAGTACGGCGGCACCTACCGTCTCTATGACATCAGTGAGATCAAAACCTTCAACCCGGCCGTAACGGACACTTCCACGACCTTCACTGGCTACTGGTTCGACCAGGCCCAGCTGATCATGCGTGGTCCTGACTCCGACGAGTGGCTGCC
>CAYPKV010000083.1:0-9456 GCA_964411415.1 uncultured bacterium | reverse complement strand
GACATCGGCACCGCCGGCGACGGCGATGGTCGCGATGACGATCCGTACGACGTAGGCGACTCAACCGACCCCACGGAAGGCTCCACCTATCACGGAACGCATGTGGCCGGCACGATCGCGGCTGCCACCAACAACGGCACCGGCGTGGCGGGTGTCAACTGGCATGCCAGCATCCTGCCCGTCCGGGTACTGGGCCTGGACGGCCAGGGGACGTTCGCAGACATCCTGGACGGCATCCTCTGGGCGGCCGGCCTGCCGGTGGCGGATCCTGCCGTTCCGCTCAACCCGAACCCGGCCCGCATAATCAACCTGAGCCTGGGTGGCTCCAACCCCTGTACGCCGATGTTCCAGGAGGTCATGGACCTGGCGAACGGTGCCGGGGCGATCCTGATCGCCGCTGCCGGCAACGCAGACGTCGATGTGATCGGTTCAGTGCCCGCCAACTGCCACGGGGTCATCGCAGTCGGTGCCACTGGCCGTGACGGTACGCGCGCCTCATACTCCAACTTCGGCACCACCCTGGACGTCATGGCACCCGGTGGCGAGATGGCCACGGGCGTCGAGAACGGCGTCCTGAGCCTGTCTTTCGATGACCTGGGTGCAGCCGACTTCGATTACTGGTACCAGCAGGGCACCTCCATGGCCGCGCCGCACGTTTCAGGCCTCGCGTCGCTGATGCTGGCACTGGACCCGGATCTCAGCAGCGGGCAGGTGCTGTACGCCCTGACCAAAACCGCCGTGCCCCTGAGCGCCGGGCAATGCCAGCGGCCCAGCGCAGCCGAGTGCGGTGCCGGCTCGGTTGACGCCCTGGCTGCACTGCAGCTGGTTCAGGCCGGCGGGATCCCCGAGCCGGAACCACCCACCCCACCGGAACCGATCGGCAGGCTGCGGGTAGCGGCCCTCCGGCCCGCAGGTGACGGCTTTGCGCTGGCCGGAAACCGTGACTACCCGGAGCCGCAGACCAGCTACTCGTTCGAAGCTTCAGCCGGCCCTGCCTTCGTGGTCGCCTGGATCGACAGCAACGGTGACGGCACGGTCAACAGCGGCGACTGGTACGGCGAACTTCCGGAGCAGATCACGGTACCCGCAGGCGGCACGCTCAGTGGCCTGAACATCACCCTGACACCACTGGCTGACGACGCCTCGGTGCGCACCTTCGACATAAGCGGACAGTGATCACCACGGCCAGGACGGGCTTTCTCCGTCCTGGCCGCTCACTGGAGGCCAGTACCCGATGTACGCCTGATTCATGACCTAGTATGGTTCATGCTCGAGTTCCTTACGGCGGATGCGCTGGTTGCCCTCCTGACCCTGACGGTCATGGAGATCGTTCTCGGAATCGACAACATCGTCTTCATCTCCATCCTGACCGGCAAACTGCCGGAGGAGCAGCGGCCGCGCGCCCGGGTCATCGGCCTGGGCGCAGCCATGCTCTCACGCATACTTCTGCTGTTCGCCATCAGCTGGGTCATCGGGCTCACTGCACCGCTGTTCACCGTGTTCGGACTGACCGTCTCAGGACGTGACCTGATCCTGCTGGGTGGCGGGCTGTTCCTGCTGTGGAAGGCCACCACCGAGATCCACCACAGGCTGGAAGGCGAAGAGGCGCACGAGAACGGCAACGGCCGGCCCGCTACGTTCGCAAGTGTGATCCTGCAGATCCTCGTTCTGGACGTCGTGTTCTCGCTCGATTCGGTCATAACGGCCGTCGGCATGGCCGACCAGCTGTGGGTGATGATCACCGCCGTGATCGTAGCCGTCGGTGTGATGATGCTGGGTGCCACACCCATCTCCAACTTCGTCGAGAAGCATCCGACGGTGAAGATGCTGGCCCTCAGTTTCCTGCTGCTGATCGGCGTCTCACTCGTCGCCGAAGGCCTGGGCCAGCACATCCCGAAGGGCTACATCTACTTCGCGATGGCGTTCTCGGTGCTCGTCGAGGTGCTCAACCTGCGGGCCGCTGCGAAGAAGGACAAGGAACGCGATCCGGTGCGCCTGCGCGAAGGGCCGAACAAGCCGACCCTGCCGTGATCAACGGGTACCGGGCTCCAGCACCTGGTCACATGTCAGGTGCAGATGTCGTCATCTGCGTTGTTCTCGAAGGTGACTTCGCTGACGGTTACGAACGGTTCTGCTGACAGCGCGATACGCAGGGCACAGGACGCGCTGCCCTGGATGAGGACGTTGCTCAGCAGGCTTGACTCCGTGTGATCCATCCCCCCGAACGAGATTGCTGCCGGGCGCAGATGCCCGTCGCCGGCCCAGTGCACTTCGGCGTGCTCCATCAGCAGCGTCCCATCGAACACCATGATGCCTTCCCACGCTCCCGGCACAGCCTGCGTTCCCGTGAACACGACCGGTGCCTCTGCGGTTCCTGCCACCTCCAGGGTCGCCTCGTCCCATACCATCAGCATCCCGTACGTATCGAAGTGGAACTCCGTGCCTGGCAGCACCTGAACCGTCGTGCCTTCATCGATGCTGATGGCAGTGGCATACCAGGAAGTGTCCTGACCGACGAAGAACGGCAGGTGCAGCCGTGGCCAGACATGACGCACCGCGCGGTCCTCGATGCTCCCACCGGTCCACACGTAGGGCCTCGCGTTGGGCGCGTCAACGGAACTGCCCAGGTAGTCCGTCGCCTGATCAAGCCGCGACAATTGCGCCGCATCGACACGAAGCCCGAACTCCTGGTTGGCTGCGAAGACGTTGCCGCTGAACTCGCCCAGAGTGAACGTGGTCGCGTCGACACCCGTGGTCTGAGCACCGGCAACCAGTGTGCCGATCACGTCTACCGGTTCGCCGTCACCGCCCATGCCGCTCAGTCCGGCCCGGCAGGCCGTCGAGGTCGACGTCCACACCTTGCCGGCGTTCAGCAGGTTCACGTTCTCCAGGCGGCTCTGGCGGTTGGTGTCGAAGCAGATGCCGTACCAGAAGCCGATCACGTTCACCTGACCACGCAATGTGATCCGCTCCTCAGGTGTCCCGGCGGCCCAGAGGCTGCCGCTATCGGACACGATCAGGTGGGTGTCCTGCTCGAACTCGATCACGGTTCCGGGTTCGATCTCCAGGTGGCTGGTCACGTTGATGACGTCCGTCACCAGGTAGTCGCACTCTTCAGGTCCGTTGACGAGGACCGTGGGAATCGTGATGTGTCTGTCTATGACGTGCCGGCAACCAGACGTTCCCGGACCTGGCTGTCCGTCGTCCGGGTCCTGCGGAGCGCTGCTCTGACCGCAGGCGGCCAGCAGAAGGGCAACGCCTGTCAGCAGCAAGCAGCTGCGCCACAGACGGGTGTTCCTGTCAGAAGAAAACATGCGGCATTATTGGCACCAGCCCGTTTCCGGACCGTGTCACCCTGCCGGAATCAGCGGGTACAGCGGTCGCCGGCGACGTTGTCGGCGTAAGTGATGCCCGACTCGGTGAGCATGCCTGACTGAAGTACGTAGCTGTTGATGCTCAGTCCACAGCTCGCGCTGCCGGCCAGATGGACCGATTCGATGTTGAGCGGCTGGGTCACCTCGACACCGGTCAGCACCAGGTTCGCAACCGACGAACCACCCCAGTAGATCCCGGTGTAAGCCATGTCGAGCCCTGAACGTGACACCAGCACGCCTTCCCAGCTGCCAGGGCTGCCGGGTTCCACCGCCGTGAAGATGACCGGCTGCTCCGCCGTGCCGCGCGCCTCCAGGAAGGCGCCGTTTATGACGCCGAAACGGGCTTCCGGTGCGAAGAAGAACTGCGTACCGGGGAGGATGCGGATGCGCACCACTTCTATGTTCAGGTTCGCCTGGTACTGGATGGTGTCCCGGCCCACGTAGTAGGGGGCGTTGAGCCGCGGCCAGGTGTACGACTCACCAGGTGCGCTGAACGTACCGGCGACCCAGACGTAGGACCGGCTGTTCGGTGCGTCAGCAGCCGTGCCCAGGTAATCAGTGGCCGCGTCCAGCAGGTGCAGCTGGTCAGCGCTCACCCGCATGCCGAACTCCTCGTTGGCGGCGAGCACGTTGCCGCTGAACTCGCCCAAAACGAACTTCGAAGCGTCGATGCCGCTCGTGTGCGAGCCTGCCACCAGCGTGCCGGTGATGTCGACGGGTTCACCACTCTGGGTCGTGCCGCTGATGGCTGCGCTGCAGACGCGGTAAGTCGCGTCCCACACCTTGCCGGCCCCCAGGATGGTCACGTTCTGCAGCCGGCTGGCACGGTTACCGCTGAAGCAGAGGCCGTACCAGTAGCCGGTAGCGTTCACCTGCCCGCGCATCACGATGCGGTCAGCGGCTGCGCTGCCGCCGAGGGCCCGGATGCTGCCACCGTCAGTCACGTGCAGACGCGTATCCTGCGCGAACTCGATGACCGTGCCCGGTTCGATATCCAGCGGCGCCGTCACCGTGATCAGTTCAGTAACGAGGTAATCGCAGCCTTCGCCTCCGTTCACCAGACGTGCAGGCACGGTGATGTCAGAGCTGATCTGCTGGCGGCAGGCAGCCGGACCGGGATCCGGGTCCGGGTCAGGATCAGCCGGGGCGGGCACCTGTCCGCAGGCAGCGACGATGAGACTGATCGACAGCACCAACAGCAGCCTGCCGCGGCGCAGAAACGGGCCTGAGCTCCAGTTCATCATGAGGCAGTTTAGTGATGAGTCCGTTTCCGAATCGTGTCAGCTCAGGTGCATTCGTCCTGGACGTTGTTCTCGAAGGTTATGTCCGTCAGGGTCAGGTACGGTTCGACGTACTCCGAAACGCGCAGTCCGCAGCTGGAACTGCCCTGGATCAGCACGTTGCTCAGGCTGCTGGGAGCCACGTAGTCGGTGCCACCGAATTTGATGGCAGCGGGCCAGAGGCTGCCGTCACCGGCCCAGTGGACCTCGGCATGTTCCATGATCAGTTCGCCGTTGGACATGTAGATCCCGTCCCAGGCGCCGGGGGTGGCGTACACCGACGTGAATATGACCGGTTCCTCCGCGGTTCCCATGACCTCCAGGGCTGAGTAGTCCCAGACGCTTATGCCGGACTCCGGCTGGAAGTGAAACTCCGTGCCGGGCAGTATCCTCACGGCAGTCTCGTCGGTGATGATCAGGTTCTTGGAGTACCAGCTGGCGTCAGCCCCGACGTAATACGGGACGTGCAGCCTGGGCCACGTGTGACGGTAACCGGTGTCCGAGATGGTCCCGCCGACCCATACGTACGCCCTGGTGTTGGGCGCTTCGACTGAACTGCCCAGGTAGTCACTGGTGACGTCGAGCTTGTAGAGCTGCCCCGGGTCGATCCGGAGTCCGAACTCCAGGTTCGCGGCGAAGACGTTACCGCCGAACTCGCCGATGTTGAACCTGGTGGCGTCGACGCCCGTCGTCTGCGCGTCAGCCACGAGGGTGTTCACGATGTCGACCGGTTCGCCGTTGCCGCTGACCCCACTCAACCCGGCCCGGCACACGGTGGAAGTGGACGTCCACACTTTTCCGGCGTTGAGCAGGTTGACGTGCTCAAGCCGGCTGTGCCGGTTGGTGCCGAAGCAGATGCCGTACCAGAAGCCGGTCACGTTCAGCCGGCCGCGCAGTTCGATGCGCTGATCAGGCGTGCCGACCGCCCAGATGCTGCCGGTGTCGGTGACGAGCAGGCGGCTGTCCTGTTCGAACTCGACAACCGTGCCAGGTTCAATCTCAAGGCGGCTGGTCACGTTGATGGTGTCCGTGACGAGGTAATCGCAGGCCTCCGGTCCGTTGGCAAGGAGCGTAGGGATGGTGATGTCTGAATCGATGACCACCCGGCAGGCCGCTGCCCCGGGATCCGGGTCTCCGGGTCCGCCGGGTTCACCCGGGTCGAGTGGTGCGGTGTTCTGCCCGCAGGCGGTCAGGACGAGGATGACGGCTGAAAGAAGCACGAGGCTGCGCCACGCGCGACGGGTATCGGTGCCAGAACTCATGCGGCACTGTAGTCAGGCCAGCGTTTCCGGAACGTGTCAGGTGGTGAGCGCGTCCTGGACGCGTGGTGTCAGGTGAGCTGGCAGGCTGTCCAGGTCCAGGGCCCGCAGTATGTCAAGGGCGGCGGTGCGCTGCTGCTGCGAACCGAAGCGTGCCGCGGCCACTGCCGTGATCACCCGCGCCTCGAGCAGTTCGGTCGAAGAGGTCAGCGCCAGCCCCGCAGCGACCGCCGCCTCAGCTTCATCGGCGTCCTCGCTCAGCTCAGCCAGCAGCGCCAGGCCGTAGGCACGGGTCGTGACCGACGGGGTGCCGCTGAGCAGTTTCTGCAGGTCGGCACGGGCACCTTCAGTATCGCCACGGGCGCGGCGCGCCAGGGCCAGGTGCAGGAGCAGCGGCCAGCTGACGTCGAACGTTCCCAGGGCCAGGCCTTCGAGCGCAAGTTCCAGGCCCTCTCCCACCCGGCCCAGGTCATCAAGCGTGGCGAGGATGTCGTTCACGGCCGCAGCCTGCTGCCGCCGGTGCCGCGTCTGCCTGGCTACCGCCAGCTGTTCATGGTGGACCGCCAGGGCTTCCTCGAACCGGCCCAGCATGCTCAGGTCGCCGGCCAGCCGCGCCAGCCAGCTGCCCAGGGCGAACGACGGTGGCTTCAGCCGCAGCTGTTCCACCATGCTGCTGCTGATCTCGAGCGACTCCCCGTACTGCTGCCGGAGGGACAGCAGCATCGAACGCATGAGCTGAACGTCGCTGTGCAGCGCATCTGATTCAACTTCCTGAACCAGCCGGTACGCCTGGCTGGCGGTCTCCTCTGCGTCTGCCAGCCTGCCGTCCAGGTAGTGGACCACCACCTGCTGCAGCAGTGCGAACGTGCGGGCGACCGGGTCAGTCGACTCGTCGAGCACCGCGCGGATCAGCGCTTCAGCCTGCTCCCGCTCGTTGGCGGACAGGAGCTGCCCGGAGCGATAAGCCGCCGCCCGGTAGTAACTGTCGGTACGCACACCGCTGTCCAGCACGCGCTGGTACAGGGTGCCAGCCTCAGCCTCGAAACCCGGCTGGGCCGCGAAGCGGCTGTTGGCACTGCTGAACCACAGTTCCGCGGCGCCTTCCAGGTCACCGGCTGCCTCCAGGTGCCCGGCGACCAGAAGTTCATCGGCGCCACTGTCTTTCAGCGCCCGCGCCGCCCGGGCGTGCAGGTGGCGGGTGCTGCTGGTGGGCAGTTCGTCCAGGACGACCTCGCGGATGTACCCGTGTGCGAAGGCACGACCCTGCAGCAGTCCCTGGTCCTCGAGGCTGCCGAGCACCCGGACCGTAGCCCGCTCCGACAGGGCGGCCATGCCGCGCAGAACCCGGGCGTCAAGGTCACTGCCCAGCACTGCGGCAGCGTCCAGGACACGGCGGCTCTCGCCATCCAGGCTGTTGATGCGGGCGAGAAGCAGGCCGGCCAGACCTTCCTGGGGCCGGAACGCCTCCGGCGGCAGCTGCGCCCAGTCGGCGACCGCGTCAGCTCCCAGCCAGCCCCGTTCACGCCAGTCTGCGACCGATTGCAGCAGCATGAGCGGGTTGCCACCGGTTGCGGCACTGACGGTGCTGAGCAGGTCCGCTGGGGCAGCCCGGCCAGCGGCGAGGCTGAGCAGTTCACCTGTCTCGGCTTCACTCAGAGGTCCGAGCTGCAGGCGTTGCGCTTCCCGGCCGTCGAGCAGTTGCCGCTCAGCTGACTCCCAGGCGGCGCCGCGGCTGCCGCTGCGTACGGTGATGAACAGGCGCAGGTCACCCTGGCCGTGCAGGAAGTGGAGCAGCCTGATCGTCTCCGGGTCGAGCCACTGGGCATCGTCGAACACGACTGCCGCCAGGCCGGGCTGCAGGCGGCGCAGCAGCGCGGCCGCGGCTTCGAGCACCCGGTGGGGTTCGCTGTGGCTGGCGCTCCGGGACGGCCGGGCCAGCTCCGGCAGCAGCGAACTCAGTTCAGCGCGGTAGACGCTCAGTTCCGGCAGAGCCACGAGCGCGTGCAGCTGCTCCGCGCCAGCTGCGCGCAACGCCGCAGTCACCGGCAGCCACGGCACTGCCGCCAGTCCACTGCGGCCCTGCAGCCATAACTGTTCTTCTTCAGCAAGCGCCTCCTGGATGAGTCGTGACTTGCCGACACCGGCCTCCCCAACCGTTATCAGTGCCCGGCCGGGACCGGTCGCCGCCGCTCGGCGCAACGCCTCGGTCCGGCCCACCAGCGGCACGTCGAACGTGCCGCTGCGGACTGATCGGGCTGAGCGCGGCCGTGGCAGTTCCACGTTGTTCAGCGCCTCGGCCAGCAGGCGGGTCTCCTCGAGCGGTTCCAGGCCAAGTTCGCTGCGCAGCTGGCGACTGAACTCCAGGTAGCGCTGCCGGCCCTGCTGACGTGCGGTGGTGTGAGCGCTGCTGCGCAGGTAAGCCTGCAGCGCGTCTTCAGCGAGCGGGTCATCGTCGAGCAGCTGACCCAGTATGTCGAGCGCCTCAGCGTGGCGGCCCGTCTCCTCCAGTTGCTGCGCCGCGCTCATGCTCTGGTCGCGCCAGCGCTCCCGGAAGTCAGCGCGCTGCACTTCGAGCCAGTCACCCAGTTCCGCTTCAGCGCTCCAGCCGGCCAGGAACTGTGGCGGCGTGCTGCCCCGCGTTACGGGCCCGGCCAGGTCCGTGGCGGGCCGGAACCGCAGGCGGTTGCGTTCGACCTCGATGCCGGCGGCCCACGGGTACTTGCGGGCCCGGCTCAGCAGCAGCCGCAGGTTGGTTCGTGCCCGTTCCTCGTCGTCAGCGGGCCGGAACAGCCAGGCGAGCGACTCGCGTGAGAGCCAGTCGCCGTGCCAGGCCAGGTACAGCAGCAGCAGGGCAGGGCGGGCCGGTCTGATCTCGACCCGCCCGCCCTGCAGTTCAGCGAAAGGCACTCCCAGGAAATGCAGCCGCACGTCCATGACCCGATGATAAGCGGGCCCCGGATGAGCTTTGCTGAAGCAGTGCGACGGGCACTCGTGTATCATTCCGCATGAAAAGTGCGATGTGGGGTAGGTACGCGGCCGGCCCACTCGTCGACGGTTCAGCTGGCGAGTCCTTCACCCGGGTCATCGCTGTCGATGCCGACACGTACCTGCGTGACGTACCGGTGGGCCCGTACAGCCTGCAGGCGGTCCTGATCGCCGCCGACGGGACCAGGCAGCCGATGCAGCTGTCTCACTCTGAGCACGGGGACGCACCGACGCCAGTTCTCGACATCGACTGGGTACCCGACGGCAACTGCAGCCTGGGGAACGGCTGGGAGTGGCTGAACGTTTACGTGTGGCTGCCGTGAATTGCTGATCGCCACCTGAGAATCCCCCGGGTGCCGGAGCGACTCCTGCGGGATACGATGCTGCCGTGCAGACAGTCCTGGAAGGCATGGGCCTCATGTTCTCCCTGATCATCGCGCTGGGTGCCCAGAACGCCTTCGTGCTGAGGCAGGGGCTCAGGCGTGAACGCGTCGGTGTCACGGTCGCGATCTGCGCGCTGTCGGACATCCTGCTCATCGGTGTTGGTGTCGCTGGACT
>CAYPKV010000082.1:0-9594 GCA_964411415.1 uncultured bacterium | reverse complement strand
ATCAGCAAGGAAGAGACCACCATCATCGAAGGCCAGGGCAACAGCGACGTCATCGACGCCCGCGTCAAGGCCATCCGTGGTGAGATCGAGACCACCGACTCCGACTACGCCCGTGAGAAGCTCCAGGAGCGCCTGGCCAAGCTGGCCGGTGGCGTTGCCGTCATCCGTGTCGGTGCAGCCACCGAAACCGAGCTCAAGGAGAAGAAGCACCGCTTCGAGGACGCCCTGTCGACCGCCCGCTCGGCAGTTGAAGAAGGCATCGTCGCCGGTGGTGGCGTCACCCTTATCCACGCCATCGCAGCCGTCAGCAAGGTCGCTGAAGGCCTCGACGGTGATGAGCGTACCGGTGCCCGCATCCTGCAGCGCGCCCTGGAAGAGCCGGCCCGTCAGATCGCAGCCAACGCCGGTGCTGAAGGCAGCGTCGTCGTCAACAACATCGCCGGCAAGAGCGACGGCCGTTACGGCTACAACGCCGCAGCCGACGTGTACGTCGACGACATGTTCGCAGCCGGCATCGTTGACCCGGCCAAGGTCACCCGCACTGCCCTGCAGAACGCTGCCTCGATCGGCGGCCTGCTGCTGACCACCGAGGTCGTCATCGCTGACCAGCCCGAGAAGGACGGCCCCGCCATGCCCGGCGGCGCCGACATGGGCGGCATGGGCGGCATGGACTTCTGACAGTCAGCAACTGACTGAAACTGAGCCGGCGGAGGGTACGTACCCTCCGCCGGCTTACCTGTCCTGCCGGCCGGGCGGTATGCTGCCACGCTATGGAGAGCCGAGACCACATCTACCGCCAGATCGCGGCTGAACTGGGCACACCTGCCTACGTTTATGACCTTGACCTGATCAGCAGCCGGCTGAACGCACTGAAGTCCGCACTGCCTGATGCCAGCGTGCGCTTCGCCGTCAAGGCCAACCCCCTGGGAGAGGTGCTGCGACTGCTTGCATCCGCAGGAGCCGGCGCCGAAGCCATCACCGTCGGCGAACTCACCCGGGCGCTGGCCGCCGGCATCCGGCCGGACAGCATCATCGTCGGTGGTCCTGCCCAGCCGCGGCAGCTGCGGGAGCTGGTGCTGAGCAGCGGCGCCGGCCTGGTCAGCCTGGACAGCAGCTCACAGTGGGTCGACTGGCAGGAGAGCCTTGACGGTGCAGCCCGTTCCCCCGGTTTTCTGGTCCGCGTGAACCCGGCACTCGATCCGCGCACGCACCGGCACCTGGCGACCGGCTCGGCTGACTCGAAGTTCGGAGTGCTGCCTGAAGAAGCCGGGCAACTGGCACAGCAGGTGGCGGCTGCCGGTCTGTTCCGGGGTTTCCACGTTCATGCCGGTTCACAGATCGGGGACCTGGGGGTTTTCCGGGGTGTGCTCGCAGTGCTGGAGCCGCTGTTCGACCGTTTCGGTGGCGAGGTGCTGGACATCGGTGGCGGGTACCGCGTGCCGGACTTCCCACTGGACGGCTACGCAGAACTGGTGGGCAGCTTCGCAGCGGCGCGGCAGCTGCAGCTCATCATCGAGCCGGGCCGCTGGCTCACTGCCGAAGCCGGTGTGCTGCTGACCACGGTGCTGCACGTCAAGAAAGGTGCCGTCAACCATGTCATCGCTGATGCCGGCATGGCTGACCTGATCCGCCCGGCGCTCTACGACGCGGACCATCCTGTCCGCCTGCTCGGAGCCGGCCAGGAACGTCAGCTGCTCACAGTCGACCTGGACGGCCCGCTGTGCGAGAACGCCGACCGGCTGGCGCAGGGCATCAGCCTGCCGGAGCCGGCGAAAGGCGATTTGCTGGCGGTTGGACTGGCAGGTGCGTATGGCTTCGGGATGGCATCGAACTACGCCTCGAACCTGCGGGCAGCCGAGGCGGTCGTAAGCGGCGACAGCTGGCGCAGTGCGCGCCGCCGTGAGGAACCCGCCGACCTGCTCCGTCCGGAATCAGGCTGAGTCAGTCACGGCTGAGCAGGCTCTGGCCGGTCATCTCGGCAGGCTGCTCAAGCCCCAGCAGTTCAAGCACGGTGGGCGCCACGTCTGCGAGCCGGCCGCCGCTGCGCAGGCCGGTGTCCGCGGGCCCGTCAACCAGGATGCACGGAACCGGGTTGGTCGTGTGGGCAGTGTGCGGGTTGCCAGCTTCATCGAGCATCTGCTCGGCGTTGCCGTGGTCGGCTATGACGAGCACCGTCCCGCCCCGTTCCCGCATCGCGTCGATCACCTGCCCCAGGGCGGTGTCGGTCGCCTCACAGGCACTTATCGCGGCTGCCAGACTGCCGGTGTGCCCGACCATGTCCGGGTTGGCATAGTTGACGAGCACGAAAGCATCATCCGCGTTCAGTATGCGGTTCACGACCCGGCCGGTCAGTTCCTCTGCGCTCATCTCCGGCTGCAGGTCGTACGTCGGCACTTTCGGCGAGGCGGTCAGGCTGCGCTCTTCGCCGGGGAAGGGCGGTTCGATGAGGGCGTTGAAGAAGTACGTCACATGCGCGTACTTCTCGGTCTCAGCCGCATGGAACTGACGGAGCCCGGCGCGGCTGATCACCTCAGCGAGTGGCAGCCGCAGCTCCGGCGTGCTGAACGCGAACGGCAGCTTCAGGCTGGCATCGATCTCCATGAGACTGCAGAAGTTCAGGTGCGGCACCCGGCAGCGCGGGAAGGCAGTCCAGTCCGGTCCGGCCGTCAGCGCCGCGGTCAGCTGCCGCGCACGGTCAGATCGGAAGTTGAAGAAGATGACAGTGTCACCGTCCTGAACGGTGGCCAGCGGCTGTCCGGCTGCGTCGGTCACCACGGTCGGCTCGATGAACTCGTCAGTTTCACCGCGCCGGTAAGCGTCCTGCACGGCGTTGGCAGCTGAAGTGACCCGGTCAGGCGCCTCGCCACAGACGTCGGCTTCGAAGGCCCGCTGGGTGCGGTCCCAGCGGTGGTCGCGGTCCATGGCCCAGTAACGGCCGGTGACCGAGGCGATGAACGCCGGTACGGTGTTGGCCGCACAGGCAGCCTGCACCTCGAGCACGGCCGGCAGGCCGCTGTCCGGCGCGGTGTCACGTCCGTCGGTGAAAGCGTGCACGGCGACGCGGCTGGCACCACGCTGTGCGGCCAGGTTCAGCAGCGCCAGCAGGTGCCGTACATGCGAATGCACGCCCCCGTTACTGACGAGGCCTACCAGGTGAACCGTCCCGCCCGCGGCGCTGTCCACCGCGTGGCACAGCGGACCGTTGCTGAAGAACTCGCCGTTGTCGATGAGCGAGTCGATCCAGGTGAGGCTCTGCATGACGACGCGGCCGGCACCGATGTTCAGGTGGCCTACTTCAGAGTTGCCGATCTGCCCGTCAGGCAACCCTACGTCCAGGCCGGAAGCAGCGAGCCGGGTGAACGGCTGTTCGCGGGTCAGCCGGTCGAAGTTCGGGGTGAAGGCAAGCGAGACGGCGTTGCCGGCTGATGGCTCAGCCAGTCCGAAGCCGTCCAGTATCACGAGTGCCACTTTCGGTTGCCTCTGTTCCATCCGCTGATTGTACCGCCCGTGCGGTCTTACCTGCGACCGAGTACCCGTCCGACGGCCGCTGGCAGCAGCAGCCAGTCCTGATCGGTCAGCGCCGCAGCGGGCCGGCCCAGGTGCAGCACCAGCCAGCGGCCCGCGAGCCGTTCCAGTTCCGGCAGCAGCTGCTGGTCAGCCAGCGTCTTCGGCAGCAGTGCCTGCACCTGCCTGGCGACTTCAGCAGCTGCCTGCCAGGCAGCCACGTCGCGTTGCGCCTCAGTGAGCCACGGTACGGGTGCTTCCGGATCACGGCTGAGCACCTGGACCGCCCGTGCTGTCGCCGGTGCTTCCGCGTAACGGCTGCAGGTGAGGCACAGACCAGGTTTCTCAGTCAGTCCGGAACAGACGGCGCATGGCTCCCAGCCCAGCTGCCGCCGCATCGTCCTGGTCCTGGCGATGCCGCTGGCTGCCTTGCTGGCGGCAGCGGCCAGCTCTGCAGGCAGCGGCAGGTCAGCCAGTGCAGACTCGAGTCCAGCCAGGTCAGCTTCAGCAGCGACCTCCGGCAGAGGTGCCGCTTCCGGCTCGGGCTCGCTGATGCGGCCCGGCCGGAAGCGGATGTCTTTCAGCTCCCGGGCACCGCTGCGGTGGAAGCTCTCCAGGAACCGGGTACGCTGCAGCCCCAGGTGCATGGCGGTTTCACTGTCAGTAGTGTCGACGTAGAGGACACCGTCCTTGAACGCAGCCGCCTTCGTGAAACGGCTGAGTTCCGGCCCGGCTATGCGCGGCCACATGATCACGAGCTGCGCCCTCTGTACCTGACGCCGCATGCCTGCCCGGCGGAACAGTTCCGCCAGCACATCTGCAACGTTCTTCTCAGCCATGACTGATCGTACCCGCGCTTATCGTGAGGTGCACGGCGTCTGACAGCTCTTCCGGTGGTTCCGTCGCGGTCGCCAGCGTCTGGCTGACAGAGCGGGCCAGGCCGAGCAGGAACGAGCGTCGGTCTGCATCGAGCTCAGCACTGAAGTCGTCAAGCAGCAGTACAGGCTCCTCGCCGTGGCGTTCAGCGAGCAGCCGGAACTCGGCGACCTTCAGCGCCAGGGCGGCGGTACGCGCCTCACCACGTGAGCCGAACGTGCGCAGGCTGTGGCCACCCAGGATGAGCAGCAGGTCGTCCCGGTGCGGTCCGACCACCGTCACGCCCCGGGCCCGTTCTTCGGCCCGGCTGTCAGCCAGGGCGTCAGCGAGCGGCCCCCGGCCGGCGCTTTGCAGGCTGAGTCCGAGTTCCCGGCGGGCGGGCTCGGCACCACCGGCCGTTATGTCCATGTAAGCAGCTGCCGCCAGGTCAGCCAGCCTGACCAGGGCGCGGGAACGCAGGTCCTCGATCGCAGTGCCGAGCTCGATGAACTTCTCGCTCCATATATCCGGACCGGCATCGAACCAGCCCTGGCGCAGCAGGGCGTTGCGCTGGGCCAGCACCCGCTGGTACTCAGCCAGCAGGCGCGCGTAGCGTTGTGAGATACGGCTCAGCAGCGAGTCGAGCCAGGCGCGGCGCTGCGCCGGTGCGCCGTGGACCAGCTGGCTGTCTTCCGGCGTCATCAGCACGGCTGCAGCTGTCGCGGCGAGCTGTTCGGCGCGTACCTGGTTCCCGTCCAGGCGGATGAGGCGGCGGCCTGGACCGAGTCCCGCTTCAACCAGTGAGACTCCGTCAGAATGTTCGAAACGGACCGATACGAACGCTTCCTGCTCACCCAGGCGGACCGCATCCGCGATGCGGCCGAACTGCAGCTCGGCAGTCAGGCCCAGGTAACAGGCTGCCAGCAGGTTGGATTTACCGGCGCCGTTGGCACCGGTGATCACGGTCAGTCCCGGCTGAAGGTTCAGCTTCGGGAAAGTCAGGTTACGGAAGTTCAGCTGCGTAAGCAGCTCGATGTGCATGCCCGGAACTTCAGTCTGCTTCGCTGCTCCCGCCGCTGCCTGCCGGCACCTCGCGGCTGCGTTCGCGCTCACCCCGGCCGCCGGCGAGCGGGGCGGCTTCAAGGTTGCGGGCGAACGCCTGGAGCAGGGCACGGAACTGTTCCCGGAACAGGCGCTGTTCCCGTTCCAGCCTCAGCAGTTCGTTGCGGGCTTCACGGATGCGGCCTTCGGCGTCGCTGACGACCTCGGCGCGCTTCTTCTCAGCCTCGGTCACCAGCCGCTCCCGGCGCAGGTCAGCGTCGGCCAGTATCTCGCTGCGCTTCTGCTCAGCTTCCTTGACGGTCAGGTCGGCTTCACGCTTGGCGTTCTCACGGATCTCGTTGGCGATTCGTTCAGCAGCGATGACGACACGCTTCAGTTCCGCTTCCGAACCCTGCAGGTCGCTGATCTGTTCGTCACGGCGTTTCATCTCGTCACGCAGTTGCTGGTTGTCCCGCAGAACGGATTCGAGCTCACCGGCCACCCGCTCCAGGAACTCCCTCACCTGTTTGCGGTTGTAGCCGTTAAGTCCCGTCGGGAACTCCATGTGCTGGATGTCGAGTGGACTGAGCTTCATCTGCCGGATGTTACCATCTGCGGCGACTTCACATCGAAGGCAGGCAGGCCCGGACCAGGCTGCGGAAGGCCGCGCCGGAACGTTCGGCCATCTCGACGACCTCGGCACCGGTCGCGTGGCCGGAGCCGTCAGGTACCGCCATGTCGGTTATGCAGGACAGGCCCAGCACCCGCATCTGCAGCTGCCTGGCGACCATCACTTCGAACACCGTTGACATGCCGATCGCATCGGCACCAAAGCTGCGGAACATCCGGCCTTCAGCGCGGGTCGAGTACGTCGGGCCGCTGATCGCCAGATATACGCCCTCGCGGAGCACCATGTCGAGCTGCCGGGCAGCACCGCGCGCCAGGTCCAGGTAGTCACGGTCGTAACAGTCGTACATGACCGGGAAACGGTCGCCACCGGAAACCGGTCCGAGCAGCGGGTTGTCTCCCTGGAAGTTGATGAAGTCCAGCTGCAGCATCAGCTCGCCTGCGTTCCAGTGGGGGTTGAGGCCGCCACAGGCGTTGGAGACGAGCAGGCTGCGGGCGCCCAGGGCGTGCAGGACCCGCACCGGCAGGGCGGTAGCGGCAGCACTGAGGCCGTCGTAGTAATGCATGCGCCCTTTCATCGCTGCGACCCGCCGGCCGGCGAGCGTGCCCAGGTGCAGTTCACCGGCGTGACCCGGAGCGGTGCTGGGTGTGAAGCCCGGCAGGTCGGTGTAGCTGAACACCGCCGTGGTGTCGATCTCGTCGGCCAGCGGGCCGAGGCCGGAACCGAGGATGAGTGCCAGCTCCGGTTCGAAATCCGTGACCTGCCTGACGGCGTCGGTTGCAGCCTGCACCGTGCGGGCGATCTCTGCCTGTTCGTTGCTCATGCCAGTAATGATAAGGCCATTATGGCACCGTATAACGTTCTCACGAGGCCCCTGATAGACTGCCTGATGCGTTTAAAACAGCTGATCATCGCTCTTCTGCTGATTCTGCCCGTCAGTCTGGCTGCCGCACAGGCGCCGGAAGGGGCCCGACTGGCGTCAGTGACTGTCGAGGGAACGACGACCTTCGCCGACATCGTCCGGGTGGTGCTCGCTTCGCGTACAGGCACCCCGGTCGCGGAGATCGATCTTGAAGCGGAACGCAACCGGGTGTACGCCCTCGGTTCGTTCGCGGCTGTGAGTGTGAACCTGGAGACCAGGGCCGGCCAGACCAGCCTGGCTGTGACGGTACGCGAGAACCCGCGCATCGACAGCATCACCTTCGAAGGTGTCAGCGCCGTTCCGGAACCGCAGCTGGCCGCTATCGTGGAACAGGAGAACATCCTCTCAGCCGGCCGGGTCCTGAACACGACCCGCGCCCAGGAAGGTGTGGCCACCATCCAGGCGGTGTACCGCCAGCAGGGCTTCCCGTTCGCAGTGCCCGTCACCCTCGACCTGTACACGGTCATCGGCAGCGACGGCACTGAACAGATGGTCATCAACTACATCGTGGAAGAGAACCCCCGGGTGGACGAGGTCAGCGTGAGCGGCGTCGAAACCCTGGATCACGACACGATCGCCGGGTTCTTCAGGCCGCTCACCATCACCGGTGAGTTCGACATCGACCTGTACCGTACCGCGGTCAACTCGGTCGAGGAAGCGTACCGCGGGGAAGGTTACCGCCTCAGTGGTGTGGACTTGAGCCGCAGCAACCTGGCCGCCGGCGTGCTTGAAGTGCCCGTCGTGGAACGCCGCATCACCGCCGTCGACACGGGCGCCATCGGGGTAGACCCGGCTGAGCTCAGCCTCGGCATCGGCGACCTGTTCAACTACGACGTGCTGCTGCAGGACGTGCGGCGCCTGGCAGCCGGGCGCAGCGGCGATGTACGGCTGGAGACTCAGGCGATCGGCTCCGGTGGCGTCCGGGTCGTCCTGGTCGAAGGACCGCCGGAAACCGCCGGCGTCATCACCGAGATCGAGATCAGCGGCAACACCCGCGTGCCGACCGAAGAACTGCTGCCGCTGCTGCACCTGCAGGTAGGTGAGACGTTCACCTCGACGCTCGCACAGGAAGACTACGACCGCATCGCCGCCCGTTACCTCGAGGACGGCTGGCTCATCCTGGGCACTCCCGATTTCAACTGGCTCGACGGCAAGTACGTTCAGCGCATCAGCGAGGTCCGGGTCGGCGGTGTGCAGGTCACGTGGGAAGGCGAGCGGGGCCGCACCCAGGACTGGGTGGTGACCCGTTACCTGCCGCAGCCGGGCGAGGTCATCAATCAGAACGAACTGCGCAGCGCCCTCATGCAGATCCAGCAGCTCGGTGTGGTCGAGCCCATGAACATCGTGCTGCTGGCCGCTGAAGAGCCCGATGAAGCCATCATCAACGTCGTGGTGGGCGAGACCGGCACGGGCGTGTTCACACCGAGCGCACAGTACTCCACCGACACCGGTTTCTCCCTGTCACTGAGCTACTCGCAGCTGAACCTGTGGGGCCGGGCGCACAACGTCTCGGTCGAAGTGACCGGTCAGACGTCACAGCTCGGCCTGCTGCTGGGCGGCTCGATCCGCTACAGCATCCCGTGGCTGTACGTGGACTTCCTTGACTTCAAGCGCGTGCCGACGAGCCTGAGCCTGACCCTGTTCAGCATCCCCACCCCGAACCAGCCGATGTCAGCGGGCAACGCACTGACCGCGCCTTACCCCGGCACTGACCAGCACGTGCCGGTCGGGGAGTTCATGTCACGCGAGTCCGGCCTCAACTTCAGCGCGGGCCGGCCGATCTTCACCAACACGAGCCTGGGTCTGAGCGCCCGCATCGCCAACACCAGCTACGTTCAGGAACCACCAGCCGTGGCCTGCAGTTTCGATGAAGACGGCAACATAACCAACGCACAGCGTTGCGCCCTGCCGTACGACGAGGCGACCCAGTACCTGCCGCAGGGCGGCGTCAACTCGTTCTTCAGTGTCGGTGTCGTCTATGATTCACGCGACAACCCGGACTTCCCGCGCCGGGGCCTCTATGCCAACACCCTGGTCGGCTTCGGCTTCGGCAACGACTTCGCCCATCCCGACACGGGCGATCAGACCAGCTACAACTACCAGCAGTTCGAGATCGGACTGCGCAGCTACCTTCAGCTCAACCGGGTCATCCCGCAGCTCAACGAAGGCCACGTCCTGGCGTTCCGGGTCAACTTCGGTCATCAGTTCGGTGACCTGTACCCGGTCGCGCGGCGGTTCACCGTCGGCAAGACCAACAACATCGCCAGTGCGATCCGCGGTTTCCAGTCCGCTGACTTCGGACTGTCGCGCACGTACGCTACCTCCTCGCTCGAGTACCGTTACGACTTCGGCCTGCAGACGGTCGCCACCCAGACGGTGATCGGCATCGTGTTCGCAGACCTGGGCTGGGCATCGTCAGCTACAGGCTTCCCGGAGTACGAGACCCCGCTGTTCGCCAGTGCCGGGGTAGGTGTGCAGGTCAACCTGGGCTTCGGCGGCGTGCTGCTGCCCGCCCTGCGCTTCGATTACGCGTTCAGCGAGCGGCATCCGACTGGTGAGTTCCGCTTCCGCGTCGGTGGCGTCTACTGAGCCGGACCTGACATGTACGGAAGCGGCCGGGCCGCAGTCAGTTACGACTGCGGCC
>CAYPKV010000081.1:3490-9617 GCA_964411415.1 uncultured bacterium | reverse complement strand
AGCTTCAAGGCAACCAATCAACTGGCTGATGGCGTGCGAGGCATGCTGACTGCCGGTCTTGACCCGATCAGCCTGGCAACCGCCAGGCCCAACTTCGACACGCCAGCTGTCATCAAGCAGGCCGTGATCGAAGCCATAAACGTTCCGCACACCTACATGACCTACTCCGAGTCGCGAGGACTTATCGAACTGCGCGAGGCTGTGGCGGATAAACTGAGCGGTCGCAACGAAGTGAACTACGATCCGGAAACTGAACTGCTCATTACGGCAGGTACGCATGAGGCGCTGTTCACAGGCCTTCAGGCGCTTGTGCAGGCGGGCGATGAGGTGTTGCTTATCGACCCCAGCTGGACCGCTTACCGAGGCATGGTCCGCCTGGCTGGTGCGGAGCCAGTCATGGTGCCACTGGTTGGCGGCAGGCTGGATGCGGCCGTTTTCAGATCGGCTATCACCGCGAAAACGAAGGCCATGGTAATCAGCAATCCTGGCAATCCGACCGGCACTGTGTTCACCAGGGAAGAGCTGCAAGTTGTTGCAGACGCTGCAATCGACCACGGTTTCGTGGTGCTGGTGGATGAGATATACGAGGAGTTCGTCTATGACGATCACCAGCACGTTTCGCTGGCCTCATTGCCCGGAATGCAAGGAAATACACTCCTGATCAATGGTTATTCAAAAGCCTATGCCATGACTGGCTGGCGGGTTGGCTACGCGGCCGGTCCGGCCTGGCTTATCGATCGGATGCTGGTGATGCACCAGCATCTGATCTCGGCACCCACGAGTTTCGCCCAGAAGGGTGCGGTGGTGGCCTACAGCCAGGCCGGTGAGAGTGTCCGGCAGATGGTGGCTGAGTACCGCGCGCGGCGCGATGCTCTACTGCCGCTCCTGGCGGAAGTACCCGGTGTTGTGGCCAGCCTGCCTCAAGGTGCCTGCTTCTATTTTCTGTGCGTTGAGTCAGAACTGACCAGCGTTGAGCTCACTGAGCGCCTGGCGCGCGAGGCTGCCCTGCTGATCACGCCGGGCAGCGCCTTCGGACCCAGTGGCGAGAAGCACCTGCGCCTGTCGTTCGCGGCGTTGCCGCGTGAGCGGATCCCAGAGGTCATTGCGCGCATGACCAAGGTTCTCGCCAACCTCAGCTGAACCCGACTATCAGACTTCCCTTCCACTCATCCGCCCCGCGACCCCTCACCCCAATTCGGAACAAGGAGAAAAGCATGCGGAAGTACATACTCAGCCTGGCCGCCCTGGCCCTGTTGGCGGTCTCGCAAGCGCAGACGCTGACGATTGCGATCAACGAGGGGATACCGGGCTTCGACCCGACACAGACCACCCGTACGGTGGCCAACAACGTCTACCCGAACATCTTCGACACCCTGCTCGTTCTGGACCGCGAAGGTCAGATCGCCCCCAGTCTGGCCACCAGCTGGGCCGCCGAGTCCGACACGACCTGGCGGTTCCACCTGCGTGACGACGTCACTTTTCACGACGGAGAGCCGTTGACGGCAGACGACGTCAAATTCACACTTGAACGGCTTGCGAACACGCCAGAACTCATCCGCCACGTGCTGATGGCCGGACTGACAGGCGTGGATGTCATCTCTGACACCGAGATCCTGATCCACACGGCAGCCGCAGATCCGCTGCTGCCCCAGAACCTGGCCACGCCCGCCACTTCGATCCTGCCGCAGCACTACTTCGAGAGCGTGGACGCGGACACCGTCACCCAGCTGCCCATCGGTTCGGGTCCGTACCAGTTCGTCGAGTACCGCCCCGACGACCGGCTGATCGTGCAAGCCTATGAAGGCCACTGGCGCGGCCAGCCGGAGTACAGCGAGCTGGTGTTCCGCGTGATCACCGAGAACACCACCAGCGTCAGTGAACTCGTCACGGGTGGCGTGCAGATCAGCGCGATCAGTGCCAACGACCTGGAGCGCGTGGAGAACAGCGGCAGCGCACGCGTCACCGTGCAGCCCACCAACCGCGCAGTGCACTGGACCTTCAACGTGTCCGAGGACCAGGTGACTTCCAACAAGCTCGTCCGCCAGGCCATTGACTGGGCTATCGACAACCAGGTGTTCATCGACGTTCTCGAAGCCGGCTACGGCACCCCGACCCGCGCCCGCACCGGTCCCGGCGATGCCTTCCTGCCCACCCAGTACTACGACACCTACAACTACGATCCCGAGCGCGCCATCGCGCTGCTTGCAGAGGCCGGTTATGGACCGGGTGAGCTGACCATCGTGCTTGGCGGAGCCACCAGTGCGAGTGACCGCGCAGAGCTGACGGCGGCCATGCTCGAGGCCGTCGGTATTAATGCCGATATCCAGCTGTACGAGAGCAGCGTCTGGTCCAGCCGCTACTGGACGCCCGGTGAGTTCATCAACACCGCTGCGGTTGGTTCCAGCAACTCGACCAAGGACTACGGCTCTACCTTGAGCGACCTTATGTGCCCCGAAGGTGCACACTCGCAGCGCAGCCACTGGTGTCACGAGGAGTACAGCGACCTGGTACGTGAGGCGAACTCGGAGCTCGACAACGAGCGACGGGCCGAGCTTCTTAACGCAGCTGCCGACATCCTCGTAGATGAGCTGCCCCAGGTGTACCTGTACAACTCGGTCAGTTTCATGGGTGTGTCCAACAGCGTGGACTGGGCTCCCCGTCCCGACGGCAGCCTCTGGATGTTCGATGCACGGGTAGGGGACTGAGTCGGCCACCGGGCCAGCTCCTGAACCTCAATGACCGCTTATGTAGTCCGCCGCCTCCTTCAGGTGATCCCCACGGTACTGGGGATCACCTTGCTCCTGTTCATCGTCATGCGCATGTCGGGCGACCCGGTTGCCATCTACCTCGGTAACGACGACGCGGTCGTGCAGTTGTCGGTTGAGCAGCTGGAAGCGATCCGTGAACAGCTGGGGCTGAACAAACCCATCCTGTTGCAGTATGTGGACTTCCTGTTCAACATGGTCCGCGGCGACTTCGGCCGCTCGTTCATTTACCAGAACCAGCCTGCCTTGCCCATCGTGCTGCAACGCCTGCCGGCTACCGCGCTATTGGGTGGGGCCGCACTGCTCATCGGCATACTCATCAGCCTGCCGGCCGGCATCATCGCCGCGCAGTTCCGCAACAAGTGGTCCGATACGGTGACCAGCATTTACTCCGTGGCGGGCGAGGCGATCCCAAATTTCTGGCTGGGCATCATGCTCATACTGCTTTTCGCAGTGCACTGGCAGGTGTTGCCAGTATCGGGGGTTGGGTCGGCTAAACACCTGATTTTGCCGGCGTTCACGCTCGGCACCGGGATGTCGGCACTCCTGATGCGTCTGATCCGCGGCAGCCTGCTGGAAGTGATGGAACTTGATTACATACGCACTGCACGTGCCAAAGGCCTGTCGCCACGGACCGTGCTGTTCAAACACGGCTTGCGTAACGCAGCGATCTCGTACGTGACTGTGCTGGGACTTTCGGTGCCGGGCATGCTCTCCGGCTCAGTAGTCACCGAGAGCATCTTCGCCTGGCCCGGCCTCGGCCTGCTGTTCATCACAGCAATCAACGGGCGCGACATGGCGGTAGTCCAGGCGATCGTAGTATTCACCGCACTTCTCGTCATCCTGGGCAATCTGGTCGTTGACCTGCTCTACGTAGTCATTGATCCAAGGATCAGCTACTCATGACCACTGCAACCACGACTTTCAGGCGCTCTAAGTTCCGGACCGGCCTGCGCGAGATGTTCCGCAGCGGAACCGCCGCGTTTGGTGGCATCGTCCTGGTGATCTTCATACTTCTGGCGTTGTTCGGCCCTCTTCTCTCACCGCACAACCCGCGCACCCACAACTTGGCCGACAGGTTCACACCGCCGGTCTGGAGCGAGGGTGGCAGCCCTGAGTACATCTTGGGCACCGACCAGCTGGGTCGCGACATTTTCAGTCGCATCCTGCATGGCACCAGAGTCGCCCTGGCTGTCGGTGCCTTCGGCACGGGCCTGGCGCTGTTCATCGGGGTCGCTCTCGGTCTGGTAGCGGGCTATTTTGGTGGCATCTGGGACAACATAATCACCCGCCTGATTGAGGTGATCATCTCGATTCCCAGCAGCATTCTTTACATCACGATTCTGGGACTGTTCGGCCCCAGCCTCTGGTTGCTGGTACTGGTGATGGGCCTGTTCGGCTGGACCACCAGCGCCCGTGTAGTCAGGGGCGAGGTCCTGTCGGTCCGAAACCGCGAGTTCGTTGAAGCCTCGACTGCACTGGGCCAGACTCGCACCAAGCTGCTCGTCAGGCACGTGCTGCCCAACGTCATCGGCTCTGTGATTGTGGTCGGGACCCTGAAGGTGGCCAGCATGATCATCCTCGAGGCCAGCCTCAGCTTCCTGGGATTCGGCATCCAGCCGCCGGCCGTCACCTGGGGGCAAATGCTCTCAGATGGACGCCGCTTCATCACCAGTGCCTGGTGGCTTGCCACCTTGCCCGGACTCGCCATCAGTCTGCTCACCCTAAGCCTCCTGTTCCTGGGTAACTGGCTCAGGGACGTGTTCGATCCACGTACTTACAGCTGAAAGAGAGGAAACAGCGAATGATTGAAGCACCCTACCCCAAGAAAGAAGTCGTAGCGCAGAACGGCATCGTCGCCGCCTGCGATTCCAGGGCGTCTGACCTGGGACTCGAAGTCCTGCAGGCCGGCGGCACGGCCGTTGATGCGGCCGTCGTCACCGGCTTCCTGATGATGGTCTACGAACCGTTCTCATGCGGCCTGGGCGGCCACGGTGGCCACATGGCGTTCTACAACGGCAAGACCGGCGAGCTGATCGGTATCGACGCCTCGACTAAAGCGCCGGCCGAAGCGCACGAGAACATGTTCAAGGACGAGCTGGAAGAGGTCCCGGCGTTCTACGGGGACGTCGACCGGGTGAAGGTACGCAATGAGGCCAACGCCCTGGGCTACCGAGCAATGTTCGCGCCCAGCACCGTGGCCCAGTACCACCACGTGCTCAGCAACTACGGCACTTACACCTGGGAGCAGGCGATCGCCCCAGCCATCCGTGTGGCCGAGGAAGGCTTCGTGGCCGACGAGATCTACACCAGGCGCATGAACAACACGCTGGAGATGTTGAAGAAACATGGCGATCAGACACTGATCGAGCCTTTCCAGAAGACGTTCTTCCCCGAAGGTCGCGAACTGCGGCCCGGCGACATTATCCGCCAGACGGACATGGCCAGGACGCTGCGCCAGCTGGCCAGCGAAGGCCCCGGCCTGTTCTACGGCGGCGAGGTGACCGAGAAGATCATCTCCTGGGTCCGCGGCCACGGCGGGATCCTGAGCGAGATCGACTTCACCTCCTACAAGGTCGAGACCGGCCCCATGCTGGTAACCGACTACCGCGGTTACCAGGTGCACGGCTACGCCAACTGCGCCAACGGCAGCACCATCGCTGCCACCCTGAACATCCTGGAGAACTTCGACCTGCGCTCCATGGGCTATCTGAGCGCAGAAGCGATCCATGTGGTGAGCGAGGCGCTGAAGCTGGCCTTTCTGGACCGCTACGCCTACGTGAGCGACCGCGACCATGTGCCCGTGCCTTACGACGGCATCATGTCCCGCAGTTACGGCCGTGAGCGTGCCAAGCTGATCGATCCAGGAAAGGCGAAGCAGCAGCGGCCCGGCAACCCCTGGCCGCACCAGGCGAGCGGCTCGAAGCTGTACGGCGACTTCGGTTTCGACCTGGCTGCACTTACCGGTGGCGCTGGCGGACCGCAGGCCGACCAGGACACGACCTTCATGGTGGCGGGTGACAAGGACCACAATCTGATGCTCATCACGTCCAGCAACTTCTCGAACTGCAAGGTCGTTGTGCCTGGCTTGGGTTTCCAGCTGAACAACTCGATGTCTGGTGCCAACCCCGCGCCCGGCCATGCGCTGTCTATCGCACCGTTCAAGCGTATCCTGCGCAACAGCGGACCAACTCTGGTGTTCAAGGACGGCAAGCCCGTCTACGCGCTCAGCGCGCCGGGCGGCCGCAAGATAATCACCGGCACAGTCTGGGCACTTATCAACATGATCGACTACGGCATGGGCACCCAGGCCGCGCTCGACGCCCCGCGCGTGCACTGTGAGGCGCACGACATGGAAGTCA
>CAYPKV010000081.1:2575-3480 GCA_964411415.1 uncultured bacterium | reverse complement strand
CTGCGCGAGATGGGCCACGAGCTGGACGTGACCGCCATGTACCAGGAGGGCTACAGCCGCATGCAGGCGATCAAGATCGACACCGACGCCGGCGTGTACTGGGGTGGCTCCGAACCCCGCAGCCACAGCAGTGTCAGGGGTTTCTAAGTGATTACCGAACGCCTGAGCGCCTACATCTCCACGGCCGCCAGCAAGCCAGTGCCGGCGGAGGTGGCCACCAAGGCCCGGCATCACATCCTGGACACCATCGCCGCGATGCTGTCGGGCACCGAACTTCTGCCCGGCAAGCGGGCTGATGAGTACGCCGACCGACTGGGTGGCCCGGCCGAAGCCTTTGTCCTGGGCTCCGGCAAGCAGATCGGTTACACGGCAGCCGCTTTCATCAATGGCCTGCTGGCTCACGCTGACGAGACCGATGACTCTCACGCCCCGTCTCTCACCCACCCGGGTTGTGTGGTCGTGCCGGCTGCCTTGACGACGGCCGACTGGCAGGCCAAAAGCGGGGAAGACCTGATTCGCGCCGTCGTGCTGGGTTACGACATCATCACCCGCATCAACCTGGCCATTACCGTGCCCGTGCTGGAGGCAACGCAGCGCAGCACCTACAGCATCAGCGGGTCCTTCGGTGCGATGGCAGCCGCAGCCGCCCTCACCGGGCTGGACCAGCTGCAGGTGAAGTACGCCCTGTCCTACGCGGCGCAGCAGGCGTCGGGCCTGGCTTCGTGGCGGCGGGACAAGGAGCACGTGGAGAAGGCGTTCGTGTTCGCCGGTATGCCCGTGCGGAACGGTACCAGCGCAGTGGACATGGTTCACTCCGGCTTCACCGGCGTGGACAACGTGTTCGAAGGGCCGACCCACTTCTTCGGCGCGTTCTCACCTGACGGTGATCACGCCCAGCTGTTGGA
>CAYPKV010000081.1:412-2565 GCA_964411415.1 uncultured bacterium | reverse complement strand
GGCCTGGGTGAACGGTTCGAGATTCTGCGCACCAACGTCAAGCGCTGGTCGGTGGGTTCGCCCATCCAGGCGGCCTGTGACTCCCTGGCCGCACTCATGGCCGAACACGGCTTCCGCGCTGACCAGGTCGAGTCACTGCGCGTGCGACTGCCCGAGGCTGGTGCTGAAACCGTTGATGACCGGAACATGCCAGACATTAACTGCCAGCACATCATGGCGCTCATGCTTCTGGACGGCGACCTGGCCTTCACCGCTTCCCAGGACTACCCGCGCATGCACGCGCCCGACGTGCTGGCGGTCAAGCAGAAGGTGACGCTCATCGGCGACCCGTCACTCAACGACACCGATCCTCCCCGCCAGGGCATCGTGGAAGTTACGCTGCTCGACGGCCGTGAGTTGCGGCATCACACCACCGCGGTGCGCGGCACTTACGACAACCAGATGACCGAGGGTGAAGTGGTCAAGAAGACCGAGGACCTGCTGGTGCCGATCCTGGGTGAGGCACGGTGTGCTCAGCTTGTGGAGCGGATACTGACCTTGCAGGATGTCGCGGATGTCCGTGAGTTGCGGCCGTTACTGACGATTTGAGCACGTTGTTCCCGTGGTAACTTGGGCTTGAATGTCTGAGCAACTGAGTGCGCTTTCTGCTGAGCATCCGCCCAGGACCACTGCGGAGCTGGTGCTGGAGCGGCTGAAGGATGATGTCCTGACGGGACACCTGCCGCCCGGCACCAAGCTCACTGAACGCGAACTGACCGAACGCTACCAGGCCAGCCGCACCCCGGTGCGAGAAGCACTTAAGCAGTTGGTGTCCAGCCAGCTGGCCGTCAACGTCCCCTATCACGGCGTGTACGTCCGCCAGGTTTCCTTCGAGTTCGCCCGCGACATCTACGAGGTGCGGGCCGGACTCGAAGGCTTGGCGGGCTCACTGGCAGCCCAACGCGCCGGGCGAGTCGAGATCGAGCGCCTTGAGGCCATCTATGGCGAGATCGATGCCCTGTCAGAACGCGCTATGGATCGCCAGGAACTGCGCGATGAGATAATGCGGCTGAACACCAAGTTTCACAGCACAATTGCCCGCAGTGCTCACAACCCAGTACTGCTAAAGAAGATCGACGAACTGTGGATCTCCGTCAACCTCGTCCGCTTCACCGTCTGGCAGACAGTTGACCGGATTGAGAGCAGCCGTATCGAGCACCTGGAGATACTTGAGACCATCAAGGCTGGGGATCACAAGCGTGCACAGGAGCTTTGTTTTCAGCACAGTTTCAATGCCTGGGGGCATGTGGCTGGGGTTTTGGGGTCGGGGTCTGATCGAGTGGCTAACGCTGTAGCTCGAAACCGCTAGGAGGAGTGAGCGGCCACCTGAGTCTTCCTGATCAGTCCCCGCAACCATACACGCGCGGGCCGTTCCACCAGAAAGTACGCAGCGAAGGCGACAAGCAATGTGACAACGAACGTCACAGTGAAGTGCAGGTTTGTGCCTCGTGTTATTCCCAGCCAGTTCAATGAAAGTGCAACTGGGTAATGCGCCAGGTAGAACGCGTACGAGACCTCACCGAGCAGCACCAGCGGCTTCCAGGTGAAAACCGTGGCAGGGCCAGCGGCCTGAGCAAAGGCGAAAATCAGCAATGCGAACATCGGCGCCAATGCCCCCGATACTAATGCTATCCGTGGCAATCCGAGGCTCAGGCCGGAAGTCAGTACCAACAGGGTAAGTGCCAAGGCTACCCAACTCAATATTGCATTTCCAGCTGCAGAGGGCTTACGCAGGTAAATCAAGCCGGCTGCAACGCCAACTACGAACTCTCCCAGGCGGAAGGCCGGGTTCTTGTACACAACCTCATCGTTCACCATGCCCAGGTCCAGCCCGTACCCCATCAACCACGCTGGTAGCGTCAGGAGCAGCCAAGCACCAAGAGCTGTCGCCACGAGCGTGCCGGTTCGCAGTCGTGTGAGGAGAGGAAGAATGAACGGGAAGATCAGGTAAAACCCTATCTCAGTGCTTATCGACCAACTCGGGTTGTTGATCGCTTGCGTCATCGAAATGCTGGTCGAGTCGAACGACCAAGCCTAAGTACCGGTCAGAAATCTTATCGCCACGTGCAGAGCGGAGTCCCCCGATTCTGCCAGGTACGTACTCAGGCGGCCCC
>CAYPKV010000081.1:0-402 GCA_964411415.1 uncultured bacterium | reverse complement strand
CCAGTAGACGGGCAGACTTCCGATGATGAAAGCAAGGTAGATCGGCCAGATTCGAGCGATTCGAGCCCAGTAGAACTGCCCGAGGGAAGCACTCCGACCCGAATAGGTGTAAGTAAGTATGAAGCCACTCAGAACGAAGAAGACGCTAACGCCAGTACTGCCAAGTTCTGCGAAATCCGCGAGCAATGTGCCTTCGAACATGTGACGTCCGAAGTGGACTATCAGAACGTAGAAGGCCGCTGCGAATCGCAGTCCAGTGAGAGCTGGTAGGTGCGCACGCAACAATCTGCTTCCATCATCTGACCTCATCGCCAAAGTCTACCAGCACCGCCCACAGTGGCAAGGCTTGTCATTGGGGGTGAACTGTGTCCCAGAGCGAGATCATCGCGTGGACCGAGTACG
>CAYPKV010000080.1:0-9925 GCA_964411415.1 uncultured bacterium | reverse complement strand
TCAGGCGCGCCCGCTCCGACATCGGGATGATCTTCCAGACCTTCAACCTGGTCAAACGTTCAAGCGTGCTGCGCAACGTGCTGTCCGGCCGGCTGGGTGACCTGCCCGCCTGGCGGGGCGTACTGAGTGCGTTCCCGCGTGAGGACGTGGCCTACGCCCACGAGTGCCTGGCACGTGTCGGCATCCCCGAGAAGGCGTTCGTGCGGGCTGACGCCCTGTCAGGCGGCCAGCAGCAGCGGGTCGGCATCGCCCGTGCGCTCGCTCAGAAGCCGTCAGTGATGCTCGCTGACGAGCCGGTCGCCAGCCTTGACCCGCCCACCTCACGCGCCGTGATGAACGACCTGCGCCGTATCGCCCGTGAGGACGGCATAACCACGATCGTCAACCTGCACTTCATCGACATGGCCCGCGAGTACGCCGACCGGATCGTCGGTATGCGTGACGGCCAGATCGTGTTCGATGGCACCCCGGAGCAGGCCAGTGACGAGGCGTTCGAGGAGATTTACGGCCGGGCCATCGACGCTTCCAGGGACATGCGTGGTGGCTGAGAGCAGTCCCGCCAGCATCCGTCCGCCGCTCGCGCCCCGCCTGAAAGGCCTGCTGGGTCTTCTGGCGGTGCTGGCACTGCTGGCGGTGTCGTACCGTCAGGTGGACTTCGACCTGGCTTCGCTGTTCACCGGCTCTCAGGACTTCTTCCGGTTCTTCAGCCGGCTCACGCCGGACTGGACCGCCTGGAAGCAGATCTGGCCGCCCCTGGTCGACACGTTCCGCATCGCCTACGTCGCGACCATCATCGGCAGCCTCATCGCCCTGCCCCTCATATTCCTGGCCTCGGCCAACACGACCGTCAACCGGCCGGTGTTCATCCTGGCCCGCACCCTGCTGACCATCCTGCGCAGCATCCCGGACATGCTCTGGGCCGCACTGTTCGTGGCGATCCTGGGCCTGGGTGCCCTGCCTGGGGTGGTGGCGCTGGTGTTCTTCACCATCGGTGTTCTGTCGAAGCTCGGCTCCGAGACCGTTGAGGCCGTCGATCCCGGTCCCATCGAAGCACTGAAGGCCGTCGGGGCCGGTCGGAACCGGACCATCATCTTCGCAGTCATCCCGCAGGTGGCCGCGACGATGATGTCTTACATCCTCTACTCGTTCGAGATCAACGTGCGCGCCTCGGTCGTCATCGGCTTCGTAGGTGCAGGCGGCATCGGCCAGCTGCTCCAGGTGTACCTGAGCCGCTTCGACTACACGGGCCTGGGTGCCCTGATTGTGGTGCTGTTCGCTGCGGTGCTCCTCATCGACGGTCTGAGCGTCTGGGTGCGCTCCAAACTCATATGAGCCACGACCGTACCTCCGCCATCCCGGCCATGCCGCCCCAGGTGAGACGCAGCCGCATCATGCTCTGGCTGCTGCTGGTGCTGCTCGTGGCCCTGTTCGTACTGGCGCTCGCCACCATGGCGCTGCCGCAGTGGTCCCGCTTCATCAGCGGCCTGCAGCGCAACCTGGTGCCGCTGCTCCAGGGTTTCATCAGACCTGACACCGAGGTGTTCCCACTCGCCTGGTCATCGATGCTCGAGACCTTCTTCATGGCAGTGCTTGGCACGGTACTGGGCGCGCTGCTGGCGTTCCCGCTGTCGTTCCTGGCGGCCGGCAACCTGCTGGGCGGCACCCGCTGGGCGCTGCCGGGCAAGGCGCTGCTCGTCGCAGTCCGCACCTTCCCCGAGATACTGCTCGCCGTCATCTTCGTGGCCGCACTCGGGCCGGGACCGACCGCCGGCATCATGGCGATGGGTCTGCACTCGATCGGCTACCTGGGCAAGATATTCTCCGACGTCATCGAAGGCATCGACGGCGGTCCGATGGAAGCGATCCGGGCTGCCGGCGGCAACTCGCTGCACACCTTCCTGTTCGCAGTCGTTCCCCAGGTGCTGCCTGAGTTCATGTCGAACACGCTGTACCGCTTCGAGATCAACCTGCGCTCCGCCACGATCCTCGGTCTGGTCGGCGCGGGCGGTATCGGCCTTCCGCTCATCCAGCGCCTGTCGTTCCGCCGCTGGGACGAGGTGTCGATGTTCCTCATCGTCATCGTGCTGTTCATCATCATCGTGGACTCCGTGTCCTCACGGCTCCGCCGCAACATGGTCTGAGCAGCCGCCGGACGGCAAAGTCACGGGCCCCGCTTCCGGCATCAGGAGCGGGGCCCGTTCTGTATGCGCCAACCGGCAGCTCAGTGATGGTGGTGGGCGTGGTCTAGTTCGCCTTTGCTTATCTTCAGCCGGTCACCGCGGAACAGCAGGGCGGCGATGAAAGTCGTCAGCGGCACGCCGAGGATCAGGCCGAGTGAACCGACCAGCGTGTGCACGACTTCGGTGGCGACGACTTCCATGTTGATCGTCTGCAGGAACCCGGCGTCGTTAATGTGCAGCAGCATAAGCAGCGGCAGTGACGTGCCGGCGTACGCCAGCACCAGGGTGTTGACGAGCGAGCCGATGTGGTCGTTACCGACGTTCATGCCGTGCCGGTACAGCTGGCGGTAACCCATGTCCGGGTTGGTGTGGGCCAGTTCGCGCACCACGCTCGCCTGAACGATGGTCACGTCCGTCAGCGCGCCCAGCGCGCCGATCAGCATGCCGGCCAGCAGCAGCCCGCGCAGGTTCACGTCGCGGGCGTGGTAGTTGATCATCATCGCGTCGTCCGAACCGAAGCCGGTCAGGTGGGCCAGGTCGGTCCAGATTATGCCGAGCACCATGGTGACGAGGATGGCCGCGAACGTGCCGATCACTGCCGCGGTGGTGCTCCAGTTGACGCCGTGCACGAAGTAGATCGCCAGGATCAGAATGCCGCCGGTGCCGAGCAGCGAGACGAGCACCGGGTTGGCGCCCGCCAGTATGGCCGGTACGACGTAAGAGATGACGATCAGCAGTCCGACTGCGGTCGCAGCGAAGGCACGCAGGCCCTTGAACCTGGCGATCGCCACGGTGGCGGCCAGGAACAGGCCGGTGAGCCACCACAGCGCCGGCCGCCTTACCCAGTCGGTCACAGCCCAGACCAGGTCACCGGCTGGTCCTGCGAACCAGTACGTCTCGACCTTCTCGCCCACTTCGAAGTCCGGTATCTGCGGCCCTGCGTCGTCGCCGGGCAGGGGCTGGCCCAGGTCGGCAGTGATGATGCGGCCGTCATCAAGCTCCACGGTCGCCGTGTTGGAGCTGCGGTCGATGGCGGTTATGCGGCCCTCTTCGTAACCGAACGTCTCCTCGGACTGAGCGAGTGCGGCTGCCGGCAGCACCAGCATGACCAGGAGCTGGAGTGCGAACCTGAGTCGTTTCACCGTTTCACTGTTGCACGGCAGGCTGGCAGTCCGGGCAGGTGCCGTACAGCGTCAGCGCGTGCCCCGTCACCTGAAAGCCGCCCGGCAGGGTCACGCCTTCGAGCACCTCTACCGGGCACGGCTGTTCGATCACCGAAACGCGGCCGCACAGTTCGCAGCGGAAGTGATGGTGATGCTGGTGCTGCTGCCGGGCCGGTTCGTAGCGGGTAGGGTCACCCGGCAGGTGGACGACCTGGATCTCACCCGCTTCCTGCATGGAGTTGAGGTTGCGGTACACAGTCGCCAGGCCCAGGGTCGCCAGCTCACGGCTGGCCAGCCCGAGAATCTCCTGCGGAGTCAGCGGTCCATCCGCCTGCTCGAGGGTCTCGCGGATAACGCGGCGCTGGGTCGTCTGCCTGGGAATCACAGCCTCTGTCATTGCCGGTGATTCTAACAGTGCGTCCCGTTACGGCCGGCATCGCAGCAGGCAGTCGCTTATGCTGGGGCCCATGAGCATCAAACCAGACTGGTGGATCCGCGAGCGTGCGGCCGAAGGCATGATCGCCCCATTCGAGGAGTCACTGGTACGCGAAGGCGTCATCAGCTACGGCCTGTCCAGCTTCGGTTACGACCTGCGGGCCGCCCCGGAGTGGCGCATATTCGTCAACGCCTTCAACACCGTCGTCGACCCGAAAGACTTCGATACCCGCAGCCTCGTTGAGTCTGACGGGGAAACCTGCATAATCCCGCCGAACAGCTTCGTGCTGACCCGCTCGGTCGAGTACCTGAAGATCCCCGATGACACCATGGTCATCGCGCTTGGCAAGTCGTCCTACGCCCGCTGCGGCATCGTGGCCAACGTCACTCCGCTCGAACCCGGCTGGGAAGGTCACGTGACCCTGGAGCTGAGCAACACCACGCCCCTGCCGGCCAAGGTGTACGCCAACGAAGGCATCGTGCAGCTGCTGTTCTTCCAGGGTGACCGGCCGGAGACGACCTACGCGGACCGTCAGGGCAAGTACCAGGGCCAGACCGGCGTGACCCTGCCCCGGCTGGACCGCGGCCAGCAGGGCTGACGCCTCAGCCGGGCCCTTCATCGGTCTCTGTGAGCGGCAGCTCCACCGTGAACTCGGTGTCGCCGGGGCGGCTGCGCAGGCTGATGCTGCCGCCGTGCTGGCCGGCTATCTGGCGGGCGATGGCGAGGCCCAGACCAGCTCCTCCGCCGGCACCACGGTAGAACTTCTCGAATATGTGTTCCTGCTGCGCCGGGTCGATGCCCGGGCCGCTGTCACGCACGCTGATGCGGGCGTGGCCCTGCCCGGTGGTCAGCGCGAGGCTGACCCCGTCAGCACCGGCGGCCCGCACGGCGTTGGCGCTCAGGTTGCGCACGAGCTGCCGCAGCCGGCCCGGGTCGCCAAGCAGCAGCGTGCCGGGCTCGCCACTGACGCGGACTCCGGGGAACTCGGCGGCGACCTGTTCGAGCACGTCGCTGTACGGGTCGACCAGGTGCAGGTCGAGCTCACGCACAAGCTCACCGCGTGAGAGCTGCAGCAGGTCTTCGACCAGCCGGCCCATGTTGCTGGCTATGCGCCGGGCGTCCACCAGTTCACGGTCAGCATCCGGGCCTGCCCGGCGCAGCGCGCGGTCCAGGAAGCCCTGCAGGCTGGTGAGCGGCGTCCTCAGCTCATGGCTCGTCTCCAGCAGGAAGCTGCGCTGACCTTCCAGGGCAGTACGCAGCCGGCCGATCAGCAGGTTGAGCACGCCGGCGAGCAGGCCCAGCTCATCGTTAGCTCCGCTGAAACGGATGGGCTGCAGGTTGTCCGGCCCCAGCTGCGAAGCCTGGCGCGCCAGGTTGCGCAGCGGCTGCATCACCTGGCCGGCGATGAGCCAGCTGACGAACACGCTGGTCACGACCAGAACCATACCCAGCACCGTCAGGATGCGGGCGATCTGGTTGAGCGCCCCGCTGATGAAGGTCGTTTCGGATATGACCGCGGCCACGCCGACACCGAACGGCGCCAGGGCGGCGAGCAGCTCACTGCCTTCATGCTCGCCGTCCCAGTCGCGGATGCCGCTCCCTGCGGCCACGATCACTTCACGCGGGATGGCAGTCGCGAACGCCTGGCCCTGGGGTGCCGAGGTGGCCAGGAAGTTGCCGGCGACGTCGTACAGACTGATGATCACGCCGCCGGTGGGACCGGTCAGGTTCTCGTTGGCGCGGCCCGGTTCACCGCCGCCGTACAGCGCGGCGACCCTCTCCACATCGACGCGCAGGCTGACCCGCAGGTCACTGAGCAGGCTGCTGCGCACCGCCAGGTAGCTGGTGCCGACAGCCGCGACGCTGAGCACCGCGATGGCAGTGCCGACGAGCAGTACGAGCCGCCAGCGCAGCGGCAGGGGCCGCCTGCCAGCCGGTTCAGCCCTTGACGGCGTAGCCGATGCCACGGACCGTCCTGATCACGCCGAAACCGCCGGCGTCGCGTAACTTGCTGCGGATGTTGGCGATGTGTACGTCCACGACGTTCGAGGCGGGTGGAAGTTCCTCGCCCCACACGTTCAGCTCGATCTCCTGCCGGCTGTACACCCGGCCCGGCTGGGTGCTCAGGTACACGATCAGGTCGAACTCACGGGGAGACAGGCGCACCTCTTCGTCTTCCCACAGCACCTGACGCCGTACTGCGTCGATGCTGAGCTGGCCGATCTGCCGGGCCGCCTGGCCCTTGCGCTTGCGCAGCTGCACACCGACGCGCGCGATCAGCTCCTCGGCGTGGAACGGCTTCGCCAGGTAGTCGTCTGCACCGGCGTTGAGCATCTCCACCTTCGTGGTCACGTCATCGGCAGCGGTCAGGATGATTATCGGCGTGTCACCGGTCTGGCGGACCCGGCGCGCGATCTCCGCGCCACTCAGGTCAGGCAGGCCCAGGTCGAGGATGATCAGATCGGGGTTGCTTTCGCGGATGGCGGACAGGCCGCGCATGCCCGTGGCATGGGTCTCGACGCTGAAGCCGGCTTCTTCGAGTTCCAGCTTCAGCAGGTTGGCGATATCACTGTCGTCCTCGACGACGATTATGCTTCTGGCGCGGTTCTGCACGCTGTTGTCGGCGGTCATGACTCCTCCTCAGTTCCGGGGCAACACGAGTTCCAGACTGCGCTGCTGCCGCAGCCAGTCACGGAACGACACTGCAGCGGGACCTTCCAGCACCAGCAGGTCCTGGCCACCTGCGTCGACGCTGCCCCGCAGCGAGTGCAGACCCGTGCTGGCGGCACCCATCGTGGCCGGAGCTGCTTCGCCCTCCGCTTCTGAGGGCGGGTAGAACAGCAGCTGCACCGGCAGACCTGCCGGCAGCGGCGTGTCGAAGACCAGCCGTCCCGCCTCGACCGTGCCACGGGCATGAACTGTGCGCAGGTCATCAGAGACCACGATCACGGTCGCCCCTTCACTCAGTGCCGGCAACGCCGCGAGTGACTGGCCGAGCATGAACAGCAGTGCCAGACTCATGGCCTGTACCTTCCGGGGGCGCCATGAACCTCAACTGACCGTTTCATGACGACATGGTAGCAGTGTCAGTCACACAGACTTAAGAGTGTTTGGTGAAGGAACCTTCACCGTCCCCGCCTCCGCGAGTGACGAACATAACCGCGCCGCGCGCCCTGTTTCTGGTATGCACGGGTTATGCTGCTGGTCGAAACTGAGCCGACACACGGGGAACTCAAGTGATGAACTGTCAAGAACCTGCGGCAGCACGAAAGCCGAACTACTGGAACAGCCTGCTCAGGAGCATGCTGCTACTGCTGGCACTGCTGCCAGCCACTGCCTTTGCACAGAACTTCGATGGCGCCCGTTTCCTTGATCAGTGCCTGCGGCTCGAAGCCGGCGGCGACCTGATCTCGGCCCGCGAGTCTTGCCTGAACGCGCTCGAGCTCGACGGCAGCAACAGCGATGCCCTGCTGGCACTGGCCCGGCTGGAGATCCGCCTGGGTGACCTGAGCTCAGCCGAGAACCGCCTGCTGCAGCTGCGGGCCCGCGTCGTCAGTGCCGAACCGGCCCTGCTGCTCGCTGAGATCGCCCTGGAGCGCAACGACCGGGTCATGGCCGAGAGCTACCTCGGCAGTGCTGCGAGTCAGCTGGTCAACACTCCGAACGCTGAACTTGAAGCGCGCCAGGCCTGGCTGCTGGGCCGGACCCTGGAGGCCCAGGGCCTGGATCAGGAAGCGCTGGGCAACTACCGGCGCGCCTCTGCGACGCAGCCGCTGGAGATCGAGTACTACAAGTCCGCCGCCCGGGTGCTGCTGGACATGGGACTGCCGGAAGCCGCAGCTGAGGAGCTGCTGCAGTACCGCAGTGCTGCAGGTCAGCGTGGTGACGCCGAACTGCACTCGCTCCTGGGTGAGTCACTGTGGGCGTCCGGCCGTCTGGAAGCAGCCGCCAACGAGTACGAGGCCGCTTTCGCCCTGCGGGCCGGCCGCGACGCGGAAGCCCAGGCCGCGGACCTGCGCAGCCTGACCGCCATCTACTACGGCATGGGTGACACGACCCTGGGTGGCGCTGCACTGAGTGACGCGCTCAGCCAGGGCAACCTGGTGAAGCTGCTGGCCGGCAACACGCTCATGTGGCTGCTCGTGCTGCTCCTGCTCGCCGGAGTGCACCTGGTGAGCGAAGGTCAGCATCAGGAACACCAGACCGTCGAAGTGAGTGACGGTCCGGGCATGTGGAGCATCACCCGCGTCTACTCGGTGCTGGTCTGGTCAGCGCTGCTCGGCCTTGCTGCCGTGCTCGCCTGGAGCATCCTGGTGCTGCGGAACTTCACTGCGGTGTTCACGCCGCTGCAGGCCGGCCAGGTCAAGGCCGTTTTCATCATCGTCTTCGTGCTGGCAGCCGTCATCGGCAGCTGGCTTACCGTGCGCCGCCACGGCTGGAACCCGGCTGAGAAACTGCTGGGCCGTGGCGAACACGTCGCTCCCGGCATCGTGCTCGGCCTGCTGCTCCTGGGTCTGGTTGCCGCCTGGCAACTGCTGGTCCCGGCCGGTTTCCTCAAAGGCGCCTGGCACTTCGAACTTGGCCGCCTGACCGGCATCACCCTGGCAGCCATCTGCCTGCTGCCGCTCGGGGAGATCTTCTTCCGTTCGTTCGCCATCCCGGCGCTGGCGCGGCGCTACTCGGCCAACATCGCCGTGCCGATCGCGGCTGCCCTGTACGCACTCGTCCTTGGTACTCCGGTCGTGCTGAGCCTGGTCATCGGCCTGGTGCTCGGCACCGCTTTCCTGCGCATCCGCAGCGGCCTGCTGGTCATCAGCGCACAGCTCGTGCTGCAGCTGGGCCTCGTCCTGCTGAACATGCTGTGGGCCGGCCTCTCGGCCGTGCTGGCCTGAGCGCACCTTGCTAATAGCTGTTGACAAGCCCGTCGGGCCGACCTCGCATGACATCGTGGCGGCCGCACGCCGGCAGCTCGGCACGCGGCGGGTCGGTCACGCCGGTACGCTCGATCCGCTGGCGAGCGGCGTGCTGCTGCTGCTAAGTGACGTGCACACCCGGCTGTCGTCGTTCCTGACCGCGAGCAACAAGTCGTACCTCGCGTGGGTGTCGTTCGGTGGCAGCACCCCGACGCTGGACGCTGAGGGCCCGTTCGTACCCGGCCCGGGCGTTCCCGACGCCGACGGACTGGCAGAGCGAATAACTGACCTGCTGCCGGGTTTCCTGGCGCTCACCGAGCAGGTGCCGCCCAGCTACTCAGCGGTCAAACAGGCTGGCGTGAAAGGTTACGAGGCCGCCAGGCGGGGTGAGTCACTGGAGCACCCGCCCCGGCCAGCCGGCTACCGCAGCATCACGCTGCTGGCGACGGCCGACTCGCCTGAGGCTCTGCCCCGCAGCTTCAGCCGGGCCGCTGACGGCCGCTGGCTGCCTGACCCGCAGGGCCGGGAGTTCACGCTGCCCGCTGAACTGGTGTCCGTGCCGGGTGCACTGCTCAGCCTGGAAGTTCAGGCTGGTACTTACATCCGCTCCTTCGCCCGGGACCTGGGCGAGCAGCTCGGCTGTGGCGCCTTCCTGTCCGGGCTCGTCCGCACTGCAGCCGGCCGGCTCAGCCTGGAAGACACCGTCCCAGCGGACGCCCTCGCCGGTGCAGCTGGTCTGGACCCGCTTGACGTCCTGCCCTTCCCCGGTGTGCAGCTGAGCGAGGAGGAAGCAAACCGGATCCGCCTGGGCCAGCGCCTGCCGGTGACGTTCAGTGGCACCGTGGCGCTGCTGGCGCCCGATGGCAGCCTGGCTGCCATCGCCGAGGCGACCGAGGAAAGTGGCGGCCGCATGAAGCTGCTGGCGGTGTTTCCGGCCCAGTCGGACCGTGACGCTGGCAGTAAGATGTAGTCATGAACATTGGCATTCCCCGGGAGATAAAGGCGTACGAGTTCCGCGTCGCCGCCACGCCCAACACCGTGCGCGCACTCGTCGCCGCCGGTCACACAGTACGCGTGGAGACCGGCGCCGGCAGCGGCAGCGGCTTCAGCGACGACGAGTACCAGGCTGCCGGCGCCGACATCGTCCGGCAGGCTTCGGACGCCTGGGAGCAGCAGCTGGTCCTGAAGGTGAAGGAACCGCAGCCGGAGGAGTACCCGTTCCTGCGCGAGGAC
>CAYPKV010000079.1:0-10094 GCA_964411415.1 uncultured bacterium | reverse complement strand
GCCAGGGCGCTGAGCTGAGCTTCAGAAGCGCTTGAAGACTACCGCGGCGTTCTGCCCACCGAACGCGAAGTTGGTGGAGATCGCGACGTCGACCTGCTGCTCACGCGGCTCGTTGGGGATGTAATCCAGGTCCAGTTCCGGGTCCGGATCGATGTAGTTGCGCGTGGGGGGCAGCACGCCGCTGTGGAGCGCCTGGACCGTGGCGATGGCCTCGATGCCGCCGGCGGCGCCGAGGGTGTGGCCGGTCATCGACTTGGTGCTGCTTATGGGCGGCACGCTGTCTGCACCGAAGACGGTCTTGTAGGCGATGGTCTCGTTCAGGTCGTTCGCATCGGTGCTGGTGCCGTGGGCGTTGATGTAACCGACGTCGCTGGCGTTGATGCCCGCGGAACGGAGCGCCCAGTTGACGCAGCGGACCGCGCCGACACCGCCCGGTGCGGGGGCGGTGATGTGGTAGGCGTCTGCACTGGTGGCGCCGCCAACGACTTCCGCGTAGATGCGGGCGCCACGGGCCCTGGCGTGCTCGAGCTCCTCGAGGATGAGGATTCCTGCACCCTCGCCGGCGACGAAGCCGTCACGGCTCTTCGTGAACGGCCGGCTGGCGGTTTCCGGGCTGTCGTTGCGGGTGGACAGTGCTTTCATGACCGCGAAGCCACCGATGCCCATCGGCGTGATCACTGCCTCGCTGCCGCCGGTGAACATGATGTCGGCGTCGCCACGCTGGATGGTGTGGAACGCGTCGACCAGGGCGGTAGAACCGGTGGCACAGGCGGTGACGATCGAGGTGGACGGGCCGGTCAGGTTGAAACGCATGGCCACCTGGCCGCTGCCCATGTTCGCGATGATCATGGGGATGAAGAAGGGGGAGATGCGCATCGCACCGCGCTGGAAGCGGATGTCGGCCTGCTCTTCCCACGTCTTCAGGCCGCCGATGCCGGAACCGATGGCGGTGCCGGTGCGTTCGCCGGCGACCTCTTCACGGGTCAGGCCTGAGTCCTGCAGGGCGAGTTCGGCGCCGATGAGAGCCAGATGCACGAAACGGTCGACCCGTTTGGCTTCCTTGCGGTCAAGCCAGGCGCTGACGTCGATGTCGACCTGGCCGGCGATGCGGGTCGTCAGGTCGGACGCGTCGAAGTGGGTGATGGGACCGATGCCGTTGCGCACTTCATGCTGGGCGCGCAGGAACTCCGCGGCACCGTTGCCGATTGGGGTAACGGGACCGAGCCCGGTGACAACGACTCTCTTCATAGGAACTTATCTTAGGTGATGCGTCGGGGCCGGACGGTACCAAAGGCCACGTCCGGCCGTATCCGGGCTACCCTCAGAGGTTGGCGCTGATGAAGTTGACGGCGTCGCCGACAGTCTTGATGCCTTCAGCCTGCTCGTCGCTGATTTCGATGCCGAACTCGTCTTCCAGACCCATGATCAGTTCGACCACGTCGAGTGAGTCGGCGCTCAGGTCTTCGATGAATGAAGCCTCAAGCGTGATGTCCTCACGGTCAGAATCCAGCTTGTCAGCAACTACGTCCTTGATCTTCTCGATGATCTGCTGCTCGTCCACGATTTTCCTCCATCAATAACTTGGTTGTTGCCTGGGTGCCAGGCTCTCAGGTGGCTTCAGACCCAGGCGTTCTGACAGGGTCAACCGGCGGATTGCCGAGCCTCCGCGAATTGTACAACAGGCCGCTGCCGACGGGGCAACTGACCTCAGTGCATCGCCATCCCGCCGTCGACGGAGATGGTCTGACCGGTGATGTAGCCCGCGTCAGGGCCGGCCAGGAACGCTACCGCAGCTGCGACCTCTTCGGGCGTGCCGAAGCGGCGGGCGGGGATGCGGTTCAGGTAACCGTCACGCAGGCTGTCGTCCAGCTGCGCGGTCATGTCCGACTCGATGAAGCCGGGGGCGACGGCGTTGACTGTGATGCCGCGTGCACCGTACTCCTGGGCGAGCGCGCGGGTCAGGCCGATCAGGCCCGCTTTGGCGGACACGTAGTTGGCCTGGCCGACGTTGCCGAGGATGCCCACGACCGATGAGATGTTGATGATCCGGCCCGCTTCCGCCCGGACCATGCCACGCAGGACGGCCTTGCTCAGGTGGAAGGCGGAGCTGAGGTTGGTGCTGAGCACCTCGTCCCAGTCCGACTGCTTCATGCGCAGGGCCAGCGTGTCGCGGGTGATGCCGGCGTTGTTGACCAGCACGTCAAGCGAGCCGAAAGCCGCGGTCACGTCCTTGACGAGCTGGACGCAGGCTTCGGGGTCAGCTACGTCGGCGCGGAACAGCTGGGCTTCACCACCGGCGGCGCGGATCGCTTCTGCGACCTCCTGGGCGGGGCCTTCGGAACTGACGTAGTGAACGGCCAGCCTGAAGCCGTCAGCTGCCAGACGCTGGGCGATGGCCCGGCCGAGTCCGCGGCTGGAGCCGGTCACGAGTGCTGTCTTCAAGTCAACTCACCTCCGTGAGTGCCGCGCTCAGGCTGGTCATGTCAGTGACCGGGCGGGCGGCTGCTCCTTCGAGCGTGCGGCCGACCAGGCCGGTCAGGACCTGACCGCTGCCGAACTCAGTGAATGAACTGATGCCCGCTGCAGCCAGCCACTCGAGGCTTTCGGTCCAGCGTACTGAACCGGTCACCTGTTCGGTGAGGCGGCTGGCGATGTGCTCCGCTTCGTGCGGTGCTGCCGTGACGTTACTGAGTACCGGGAAGCTGCCGGCGCTGAAACTGGTCTGCGCCAGAATGTCAGCCAGACCGTCAGCGGCAGGCTGCATGAGCGAGCAGTGGAACGGCGCTGACACCTTGAGCGGGATGACGCGGCCGCCCAGCTCCTTCAGCACGGTGGCGGCTTCGGTCACGGCGACTGCCGCACCGGAGATGACGGTCTGGGCCGGTGAGTTCAGGTTGGCGATCTCCACGGTACCGTCGATCTTCGCCAGAGCGTCCCTGATCTGTCCGGGGTCGAGCTTCATGACCGCGGCCATGGCACCGGCACCGGCCGGTACTGCTTCCTGCATGAGTTCGCCGCGGCGGCGCACCAGGCGCAGGGTGTCGCTCAGTTCCAGCACGCCACTGGCGCACAGCGCGGTGAACTCACCGAGGCTGTGGCCGGCTGCGAACGCCGGAGCGGGTCCGCCCGCTTCCCGCCAGGCGGCCCAGGCGGCCATGCCTGCGGCCACGAGGGCGGGCTGCTGGTTGGCAGTCAGGGTCAGTGATTCGAGGGGACCTTCGAACATCAGGTCGAGCAGTCCGGGCAGGGTGGCCTCGGCTTCCTCGAGCACGGCACGGGCGGCTGGACTGCTGTCGAAGAAGTCGCGGGCCATGCCGATCGACTGTGAACCCTGGCCGGGGAACAGCGCTGCGAAGCTCATGCAGGACCCCAGGTCAGTACGCAGGAAGCCCAGGTCAGGCCGGCGCCGAAGGAGACCAGCAGCAGGTTGTCACCCGTGTTGATGCGGCCTTCGTCCAGCGCGGTCGCCAGTGCCAGCGGGATGGACGCGGTCGAGTTGTTGCCGAACTCGTCGACCGTGACCACTACGCGTTCGCGGGGCAGCTTCAGCTTCTCGCGGGCGGCTTCGATGATGCGGAGGTTGGCCTGGTGCGGCACGAACAGTGAGATGTCCGCGGGTTCCATGCCGGCTTTGCTGACCGCTTCGAGTGTGGACGTCTCCATGACCCGGACCGCGAACTTGTACACCTCACGGCCGTTCATGTAGAGCCGGTCAGCCAGCTCGGTGCCATCCGGCAGTTTCCGGCCGACGGAACGGAGGTGCAGGTGCTGTGCGCCATTGCCGTCCGCGCCCGTGATGGTTGATTTAAGGCCGTAAGGCTCGGGGACCGCTTCGATGATCGCTGCGCCGGCGCCGTCGCCGAACAGGACCGCGGTCGAGCGGTCTTCCCAGTCGACGATCTTGGTCAGGGCTTCAGCACCGACGACCAGCACCCGCTGTTTGCGGCCCGACTCGACCAGGCCGGCTGCGACCTCCAGGCCGTACAGCCAGCCGGGGCAGGCTGCCAGCAGGTCGAACGCTGCGGCTGCCAGGCCGAACTTCGACTGGACCAGGGCGGCGGTGGACGGGAACAGCGCATCAGGCGTGTTGGTCGCGACTATGACGGCGTCTACACCGTTCAGGACGTCGTCGCCGTGGCGGCGGATCATGTCCTCGACGCTGCGCATCGCCAGGTCAGACGTGAACTCGTCCTCTGCAGCGACATGACGGCGACGGATACCTGTGCGAGTGACGATCCACTCGTCGGAGGTATCCATCATCTTTTCCAGGTCTGAGTTGGTCAGGACCTGTTCGGGGGCGTATGCACCGATAGCGGTGAGCCCAGCGCGGATTTTGGTCATCTGATTGGCCCGGCTGCGCTTTGGCGCGCAGTCAGAATCAGTCGACAGCCAGCACCCTGCGGCCGTCGTAGTAACCGCATGACGGGCAGATGGTGTGGGGAGTAGTGCTGGCGCTGCAGTTCTTGCAGGCGACCAGGGTAGGCGCGGTCAGGTAGTCGTGAGCCCGACGTGAATCACGCTTGGCGCGCGAGGTGCGCTTCTTGGGTACGGGGTGCTTTGCCATCTTTCTTCCTTACTCCTCTGTCGACCCTAAGTCGAGGTCCTTCAGTGATGCGAACGGCGAACCGCCATCGACTGCAGTTTCATGGTCCTGCCCGTAGAGGCTTGCCAGGTCCTCACAGTCGGGATCACCCTGTGGGTGAGCGACGGTGAGGGGGCGGTCTACGGTGAAGACCTCGGTCAGCAGGACAGCGAAATCGACTTCCGGGCGTCCGAAGAGGAGCACCTCGTCATCATCCTCGTCCAGCTTCAGTACCAGCTCTTCGGTGCCCGGGGCGAACTCCATCGTGTAGATGAGTTCGGATTCCCAGCTGACTTCAACCGGCTTCAGGCAGCGCCGGCAGGCCATCATGACCTTACCGGATACGGTGCCCTGCAGCAGGTACTCGTCGTCACCGACGGCGCTGATCACCAGATGGTAGTCCAGCGGACTGCTGAGCTCGAAATCGTCCTCGTACAGGGCGACCTCAGGCTGGAACTGCCCCCTGGCCTCAACTTCCCCTTCAGCATGCGGGTCGTTGCGGAGCAGGCGTGAAAGGTTAACTGTAACATCCTGCCCTCTGACCATCCCTGTAGAGTATAGGTACGGAGTGGTGGGCTGTCAAGGCCGTTTGTAACGCAGGAAACCTCATCCCGGGGTTGCGCGGGGCGTCGTATGATTATGGTGACATCGGGGAGTCTGATTACGGGAGAGGCTGGTCATAACTTGTGACACAGACACATAAACCTCGTATCGCCGCCATCGATGACGATCCGAGCATGCTGCGGCTTATCGGTCTGGCATTGACGGGTATGTATGACGTGACGGCGTACAGCGATCCGCTTACGGCGCTTGAGGCGTTCAGCTCCGGCAACATCCCTGACCTGGTCATTTCGGACGTCATGATGCCGCAGATGGTCGGTTTCGACCTGCATGAGCGGGCGCGGGAACTGCCGCTCATGCGTTCGGTGCCGTTCCTGTTCCTGTCGGCAATGAGCGACCGACTGCACCAGCGGCGCGCCATGAGCCAGGGCGCGGATGATTACATAACGAAACCGTTCCGTGCCGAAGAACTCCGCCAGGCGGTCGCCATCCGGCTGGAGCGTGCCCGCAGCCTGCGCGAGCGTGGCCACGATGCGGTATTGGAGATCGCCAGCCTGGGCGGCCTGGACGTTACGTTCGGTGGACGCCGCCTGCAATGGGAAACGAGAAGGGCCCCGCTGCTGCTTCTGTACCTGCTGAGTTCTGACAGGCGGCTCAGCCTGCGTGACCTGCTCAGCAACCTGTGGAGCGAACCCGTGCAGGACAACACGGTCCGTGTGCTGATCAACCGCACGCGCAGGATGCTGGAAGGCGTGGCCGACATAGTGGTGCAGGACGAGGAGGCCATCCTGCAGCTCGATCATCCTGTCGAGTGGGACGCCACTGCCTTCGAGGACGCGGCGGTCAGTGCCCTGCCGGCCCTGGACCCGGTGCGTATCGAAGCAGCCATCAGGCTGTACCGCGGAGAGTTCCTGCCGGACTTCGACGCTCCGTGGGTCGACAGTGAGCGGGCCCGCTACGAGAACGTGTACCTGGCGCTGCTCGATGCTGCCGTGGAGGTCGCCCCGGGTGAGGCTGAATCGGAACGGGCCAGGGCGCGGCTCGAGTCCTGGTACGGCAGCTGAGCAGCCGCAGCCGTATACTCTGCAGTCATGTTTCAGGTGATACCCGCAATCGATATCCAGCAGGGCAGGGCTGTCCGGCTGTTCGAAGGTGACCCCGACAGGGAGACCGTTTACTTCACCGATCCACTAGATGCAGCGCGCCACTGGACCTCGCTGGGCGCGGAGCTGCTGCACCTGGTCGACCTGGACGCCGCCCTCGAACGGGGCAACAACTCAGAGCTGGTGCGGGGCATCGCCGGCATGGGCGTCCGGACCGAACTTGGCGGTGGTGTGCGCAGCCTGGCGGCAGCCCGCGAGTGGCTTGAGGTGGTCGACCGGGTGATCCTCGGTACAGCGGCCATAACCCAGCCTGAACTGACCGCGCAGCTGCTGGAGGAGTACGGCCCTGAGCGGGTCGTGGTCTCGCTCGACGCGCGGCACGGCCAGGTCGCCATCCGCGGCTGGACCGAGGTCAGTCAGGTGGATGCGTTCAGCTTCGCCACCGAGCTGGCTGAGCAGGGCCTGCGTACGCTCATCTACACGGACGTCACGCGCGACGGCACGATGCTCGGCGTGAACGCCGAACCCGTTGAACGTATGCGGGAGGCGTTCCCACATGAGCTGCTGGCCGGCGGTGGCGTCGCCACTGACGAGGACCTGAACCTGTACGCCCGCCTGGGCCTGCAGGGCGCCATCGTAGGCCGGGCGCTTTACGAGGGGAGAATCACCTATCCCAGAACTGCCTGAAGTCGAAACGGTCCGCCGTGAACTGGCACCGTGGCTGACCGGCCGCCTGGTGCTGGACGCGCGCCTGGAGGCCGCCGAGCCGGGCCCGAAGTACCGCAGCCTGGAGCGCCTGGCGGGACAGGAGATCGCGGCGGTGGACCGCCGCGGCAAGTTCCTGGTCCTGCCGCTGCAGCGCGGCGGCGAGCGTCTGGACGACCTGGTCATCCACCTGGGCATGACCGGCGTCATCAGCGCCCGGCCGCCTGCGCGGCCGCAGCACCTGCGCGTCCGGCTGCAGCTGTCGGCCGGCGGGTCGGCACCGGTGATACTCGGACAGCAGGAGACCAGCTCCGACGCGCTGTTCTTCACCGACATCCGCCGTTTCGGCCGTTTCCTGGTCACCCCTGCCGGTGACTACCGGGACCTGCCGACGCTGCATGCGATGGGCCCCGAACCGCTCGGTGAGCAGTTCACCGTTCCCGGCTTCGCAGCCGCGCTGCAGGGCTCAGTGGTTGCGGTCAAGACGTACCTGCTCAGCCAGAGACCCGTCGCCGGGCTCGGCAACATCTACGTCGATGAAGCGCTGTGGCGCTCCGGGGTTCACCCGCTGACACCAGCGGCAGCAGTTCCCGCCGGGCGCATACCGGTTCTGCATCAGGCGATCCGCGATGTCCTGGCCGAGAGCATCGCCGCCGAAGGCACGACCCTCAGCGACTACCGCACGGTGAAGGGCTCCGGCGGTGCGTTCCAGGAGCGCCTGCAGGCTTACGGCCGCAGTGGCGAACCGTGCCTGCGCTGCGGCACGACCATGCAGCGTCTCGTCATCGGCGGGCGCTCAACGCACTTCTGTCCGGCCTGCCAGGTGCTGCCATGAACAACGTGCACGTGACCCCCATCCAGGTCCGCTTCGGTGACACCGATGCCCTGGGCCACGTCAACAACGCTGTTTACGCCACCTACGCTGAGACGGCCCGCATCGCGTTCTTCCGGGACGTCGCCGGCCTGTACTCGCAACCCGGTGAGACCGGTGGTTTCATCCTGGCGCGGCTGGCCATGGACTTCCGTTCGCAGGTGCGGCTCGGTCAGAAGGTCGCGGTCACCACGCAGCTGGCACGGCTGGGCAACACCAGCTTCACCGTCACGCAGCAGGTGCTGGCAGACGGGGTGGTCGCGGCTGACATCGAAGCGGTTGCGGTCTGTTTCGATTATGTGTCGCAACGGCCGGTGCCGATACCGGCTGAGTTGCGGGCGGTCGGGGAGCGGTTGCTGGCGGGGTCATAGGCCCAGGTGGGTACGCAGGTGCCCAAGCTAGACTGTCCCATGGCAATCCTGTTGATCCATGGCGGCGCAGGCACCATCGCCGCGCAGAACACCGAGGCATACGAAGCGGGCCTGAAGGCCGCGCTCGAGGCGGGCAATCAGGCCCTGTCCACTGATTCGCAGCACGAATCCCGCGCGCTTGCTGCCGTCCTGGCGGCCGTTACCGCCATGGAATCCAACGCGAACGCGTTCAACGCCGGCATCGGCGGCGCACTTACCCGTGATGGCAAGGTCGAACTCGACGCGTGCGTGATGGTGTCGAGCTCTGCCGGCGGGGCACGTGCGGGTGCGGTCGCAGGCGTGACCAACACCGCCAACCCGATCCTGCTGGCTGACCGGGTCCGACGCGAGACGCCGCACGTGATGCTCATCGGTCCGGGCGCCGAGGCGCTGGTTACCGACCCCGTGGCGAGTGAATCGCTGATCACTGACAGGAGTCGCGCTTCGCTTGACCGCTGGCGGGCTGGCAGGGCCGCTGATGTTGAGGTTGCGATGGGCTCGAACACTGTTGGAGCAGTAGCGCTGGATGATGACGGCAACCTGGCGGCTGCGACCAGCACTGGTGGCCGGACGGGCCAGTGGAGCGGCCGCGTGGGTGACGCGCCGTTGCCGGGTCTGGGAACCTGGGCTGACGAGCGGGTCGCGATCTCCTGCACCGGTGTGGGCGAGGCGTTCATGGAGTCCGGTGCTGCAGCGCGGCTGGCTTTCTCGCTGGAGACCGGCATGCCGCTTGATCAGGCCGTGCGGCAGATGCTCGACTCGGTTGCTGACATGACTGGTGAGGGTGGTGTGATCGTCGTGACTGCTGATGGCCGGCTGGCCGTTGGCTTCAACAGTCCGGATATGGCTTACGGAATCGCTTTGAACGGGTCTGAGTCGTCTGAGGTCGCAAGGGCGCCGTTCGTAAGGGTGCAGTGAACCTGCGTGCAGGGCAGCGGCTCGCCAGTGTCACCGGGAGACGCGTCAGGATGCCCCCCAAGTCGGTTCAAGCCGCCCGGGGAGCCGGAGTATCACTTACCGGCACGATCTGATCCAGCGAATCCCCAATCTCACGACGGGCCAGTTCCAGCTCGTAATGGTTCTGCAGGTTCAGCCAGAATTGGGTGCTGTTACCGAAGAACTTACTCAGACGGAGCGCGGTGTCTGCGCTGATTCCCCTCTTTCCAAGCACGATTGCGTTGATGCGAGGAGGTGGCACATTGATACGCCGAGCCAGTTCGTACTGGGACAACTCATAATCAGCCAGGAACTCCTCCTTCAGGATCTCTCCCGGATGAATCGGTGCCAGAGTCAGATCGGGGTTGCTTCCTTGCTGCATACAGTTCTACCTCTCAGTGATAATCGACTATCTCAACTTCATGGGCGCCACCTGCTTCCCAGCGAAAGCAAATACGCCACTGGTCATTGATTCGAATACTGTGCTGGCCGGCCCTGTCGCCTCGCAGAGCCTGCAATCGGTTGCTGCGGGGAATAAGCATGTCGCTCAGTTGACTGGCCGAGTGGAGCATATAGAGTTTGCGCAGAGCGCGGACACGTATCTCCGGGGGTAAGTACCGGGACTCCGAGAAGCGGAAGAAACGCTCGGTATCCCGATTGCGGAACGACACGATCATAGCACAAAAAATAACGCTTGGCGTTAATAACGCCAAGCGTTAGCAGCCGTGAGTGCCCCGGCAATACTCCTGTGCACATCGTTTTTTGTTCACTGTTTGCGTCGCAGGCAATGTTTCCGGGCACGCAACCTGACTGAGCTGACTCAGCGACCACCACAGTGGATGAGTGCCTGTTCCGTCAGTACATGTGTCATCCGTACGTCGTGCTCCAGCATCGGCACGGTGTCCAGCAGCAGCCGGCTGTGCACC
>CAYPKV010000078.1:0-10215 GCA_964411415.1 uncultured bacterium | reverse complement strand
GGTGAGCTCCTGGAACGCCGCCAGTGCCTCCGCGACCGTGACGCTCTGGAACTCGGCCAGGCCTGCGTCGTGCAGGAAGGCATGTTCAGGGCCTACGCCCGGGTAATCCAGGCCGGCGGAGATGCTGTGGGCCGGCAGTATCTGACCGTCATCGTCTGACATCAGGTACATGAGGGCACCATGCAGCACACCTTTCTTGCCTGAAGAGATGCTGGCTGAATGCCGCCCGCTGGACAGGCCGGCCCCGGCAGCTTCCACGCCGATGAGCCGCGGGCGTTCCGCCGCCGGCAGGCCTGTGAACGGGGCGAACATTCCCATGGCGTTGGAACCGCCGCCTACGCAGGCGAGTACGGCGTGCGGTGTGCCCAGACCAAGCTGCTGCAGCTGGTTGATCGTCTCACGTCCGATGACGCTCTGCAGGTCGCGTACCAGCAGCGGGTACGGATGGGGTCCGACGACACTGCCGATCAGGTAGTAAGTGTCACGGACGTTGGTAACCCAGTCGCGGATGGCTTCGTTGGTTGCATCTTTCAGGGTGCGCGTACCGCTCTTGACCGGTACGACTGTTGCGCCGAGCAGCTGCATCCGGAACACGTTCAGCTCCTGGCGGCGTACGTCTTCTTCGCCCATGTAAACGGTGCAGTCCAGACCGAACAGCGCAGCGGCGGTTGCACTGGCGACACCGTGCTGACCTGCTCCGGTCTCGGCGATGATGCGCTGTTTGCCCAGACGCCGGGCGATCAGGGCCTGGCCGATCGCGTTGTTGATCTTGTGGGCACCGGTGTGGTTCAGGTCCTCGCGTTTCAGCCAGATGCGGGCACCGCCGAGCCGGTCGCTCAGCCGGGCCGCCTCAGTCAGCAGGCTGGGCCGCCCGACGTACTCGCGCAGCCAGCGCCCGTACTCTTCGTGAAAGGTCGGATCAGTGCGCAGCTGCTGCCAGCTGTCGGTCAGCTCCTGCAACGCGGGGATGAGTGTTTCGGGTACGTAACGGCCGCCGAACTCGCCGTAACGACCGTGCTGGTCGGGCTGTGAGTACATGCTTGCCTCCATGCTCAGTTTTTGGGTGCGGGGAAGTCGCTTCGGTCAGGGCTGCTGCAGCTTCACCACCAGCGCTGGTGGTGCCATTTGAAACTGCGGGGTGTACGGATCCGCGGCAGCACTGTGGCTCGCGGTTCACCCGGTTCAGGCAGCTTCAGTCCGGCTGACATGGCGCAACTGTATGACAGCTGCCGCAAGCTTGCAACCCCGTTCAGTCCGGTTGCAGCCAGCTGAGCAGGTCAGCAGTCAGCCGGAAGTGGTCACGGTGCAGCAGATGCAGCCAGTCTGCGGGCAGTTCCGCGAGCAGTTCTGCCGGGCTGAGTGGCCGCAGCACCCGGCTCAGCCCCAGGGTGTGGGCGAGCAGGCCGCTGACCCGGGCCGGATCCGCACCTGCCTGGCGCAGCTCCTGCAGCGACAGGGCACCACCCCGTTTCGACAGGCGCGCCCCGGATTCGTCGAGCAGCAGTGGCAGGTGCAGGAACGCCGGTGGCGGTGCTTCCAGCGCGTGGTAGAGCACGAGCTGGGCGGCCGTACTGGACAGCAGGTCGTTACCGCGCACGACCTCACGGATGCCCATGGCGATGTCATCAGCGACGACGGCGAGCTGGTACGCCCACAGGCCGTCGGCCCGCTGCAGCACGATGTCACCGACGGCTGTGCTGACCTCGAACTGGCGGTGTCCGGCCAGAAGGTCCGTGAACTCCAGCAGGTCAGTTCCGGCCGTCTCGGGTCCTTTCAGGCGTATGGCGGGCCGCTTGCCGGCAGCCTGTCTGGCCGCGGCTGAGCGGGCGTTCAGCTGCCGTTCACGTGGCCCGTATGCGGGAATGTCGCCGTGCGGGGCTGAGGCGAGTTCACGCAGGTCACTGCGCGACAGCCAGCACTCGAACGTCAGGTCGTGCAGTTGCAGGTAAGCGAGTATGCGCGCGTATCGGTCAGTCCGTTCTGATTGCCGGTACGGTGCGTGTGGTCCACCGACGTCCGGGCCTTCGTCCCAGTCGAGGCCCAGCCAGCGCAGCTCAGCCGCGTTGCCGGTGACTGCTGAAGCGACGGTGCGGGGACCATCGATGTCTTCTACCCGCATGACGAAGCTGTCGCCTGCTGAGCGCGCCCGCAGCCAGGCGCACAGCGCGGTGCGGGCGTTGCCCAGATGCAGGCTGCCGGTGGGACTCGGAGCGAACCGGCCCCGCCGGCTGCCGGCTGGAACCGTGGTCAAGACAGTACTGCTGCGGTCAGCTCAGTCCCCGCAGGCGGAAAGCCTCGAGCATCGCGCTGCCCATGTCTGTCGGCGTCGGTGCGATCACGGCACCGGCGGCTTCGAGCGCCCGGATCTTGTCGCTGGCCGCGCCGCTGCCACCGGAGATGATGGCGCCGGCATGACCCATGCGCTTGCCGGGAGGGGCGGTCGTCCCGGCGATGAAAGCGGCTACCGGCTTGGTCATGTTGGCCCTGATCCAGGCTGCCGCTTCCTCTTCGGCGCTGCCGCCGATCTCACCGATCATGATGACGCCTTCGGTGGCAGGGTCATCGTTGAACAGTTTCAGCACGTCAGTGAAGTTGGTGCCGTTGACCGGGTCGCCACCGATACCGACCGCGGTCGTCTGGCCGAGTCCGTTCTGGGTCAGCTGGTGCACCGCTTCGTAGGTGAGGGTGCCGGAGCGGCTGACCACACCGACGCGCCCGCCCTTGTGGATGTAACCGGGCATGATGCCGATCTTGCACTCGTGCGGAACCGTGATGCCCGGGCAGTTCGGACCGATGAGCCGGCTGGAGCGGCCCTGCAGGTAACGCTTCGCTGTCACCATGTCCTGGATGGGGATTCCTTCCGTGATGGTGATGATGAGCGGCAGGTCCGAATCGGCGGCTTCCATGATTGCATCGGCCGCGAAGGGCGGGGGGACGTAAACGACGCTGGCGTTCGCCTTCGTCGCCGCCACGGCCTCGCGGACCGTGTTGAACACCGGCACCTCTACCGAGTAAGTGTCAGCGCGGCCGGGCACTCCGGAGTGGTCGGTTTCGCCTTCGAACAGCTCCGTCTGGCCACCGCGGCCCGGATGGACCGCCGCGACAACGTTCGTTCCATAGGCGATGGCCCGGTCGGTGTGGAAGCGGCCGGCACCACCCAGTCCCTGGACCAGCAGCCTCGTATGCAGTCCTGCAAGGATGCTCATGGCTGCCTCCCTTCTGCCAGCGCAACGATCTTCCTGGCACCGTCCAGCATGTTGGCGGCTGACACGACGTTCAGTCCCGATTCGTCGATGATCCGGCGGCCCAGTTCTACGTTGGTGCCTTCGAGCCGGACCACGAGCGGCACTTTGAGGCCGGTTTCCCGGACCGCGGCGACTACACCGTTGGCGATGGTGTCGCACTTCATGATGCCGCCGAATATGTTGATGAAGATGCCTTTCACGTTCTCGTCACGCGTGATGATCTTGAACGCAGCGGTGACGTTCTCCGTCGTGGCCCCACCGCCGACGTCGAGGAAGTTGGCAGGCTCGCCGCCGACGTGCTTGATGATGTCCATGGTCGCCATGGCCAGGCCGGCACCGTTCACGAGGCAGCCGATGGAGCCATCGAGCTTGATGAACGACAGGCCGTATCTGCCGGCCTCTACCTCAGCCGGGTCTTCTTCGGTCAGGTCACGCAGGGCGACCAGTTCGGGATGCCGGAACAGGGCGTTGCTGTCTATCGAGACCTTGCCGTCGAGCGCCATGACGGCACCGTCAGCCGTAACGACGAGCGGGTTGATCTCGAGCATGTCGGAGTCGAGCTCCACAGCGGCTTCACTGAGGCTGAGCACGAAGCGCTGGAACGCCTTCAGTGCGTCGCCGTCCAGGCCCAGGCCGTAGCCGAGCCGTTTCGCCTGGAACGGGGCCAGACCGGTCAGCGGATCGAGTTCTTCCCGGAGTATCTTCTCCGGCGTCGCCTCTGCGACCTCTTCTATCTCCATCCCGCCTTCGGTGGAGGCCATCACCGTGTTGCGGCCGGTGCTGCGGTCGAGGATTATCGACAGGTACAGTTCCCGGGCGATGTCGATACCCTGTTCGAGGTACAGCGTGTTGACCTGTTTGCCTTCTGGACCGGTCTGCACCGTGACCAGGGTGCTGCCGAGCATCTGGCCGGCCAGCTCAGCAGCCCGGCTGGCGGCGGCTTCACTGCCGCCGGCGATGCCGTCGGTTATGACCTTGACGCCACCCAGGTCCGGGTGCTCGATGAACCTGCCTTTGCCGCGGCCACCGGCGTGGATCTGGCTCTTCAGGACGACCACGGGGTTACCGCTCGCTGCCGTAACCTCGCGCACGGCGGCCGCCGCCTCCTCGGGGCTCCTGACGGTTCGGCCAACGGGCACGCTTATACCGCGGGCGCGGAACAGCTCCTTGGCCTGGTACTCATGGATCTTCAAGAGAGGTATTCTCCTTCCCTGTATCTGCACCCAAGGTAACGCGCCGGGGGCCCTGCCGCCAACAGCTGACTGGACCGGGCAGGACTGCGGTCCGCTCAAAGTGACTTTTCCCGGGTGGCTGCGGCCGGCCTGAGCCTATACTCAGGTCATGAACGACAGGAAGGTCAGAGTTGCGATTCTGAACGTTGGCGATCCGGAGGAAGACGCGGACCGGCTGACAGAGGCGCTCGCGGTATTGCACGCGGAACTGGCCCGTGGTCCGTTCCAGGAAGTCGATTATCACGTCAGCATCAGTGAGCAGGCGCTGCTGCGCGCGAAACTGCGTATCTGGAGTGAGAGCGAGCACTCCGCCGCCGACGTCATCCTGACCTGCGGTGGAGTCGGCCTGGCGGTGCGGGACCGCATGCCTGAAGCCACCTTCGAAGTGACGGACCGGCGCCTGCCCGGCGTGAGTGAGCTCATCCGGCTCGCCTGCGTCCGCCATGATCCTGCCGTTGCGTTCCTGCGTCTTGAGGCCGGCATCCGCGGGCAGACGGTCATCATCAACCTGCCCGGCGAAGCCGACCGGCTGAAACACTGCCTCCCGGCGCTGCTTCCCCAGCTGCCTGCAGTGGTGCGGCAGTTGCGGGCCCCGGTAACCGCAGAGGCCGGCGACTGACACTTTCGGCTGATGTTCCCGTCCGGGCGGCGGGCTAACATCGTTCCGTGACGCTCACGGTAATCGCGCTTGTCGTATTCATCATCTTCTGGCTGGTCAGCCTGGCGGGCCTCATCGTTCCGGTCATCCCCGGGGTACCGCTGGCTGCCGGCGCAGCGCTCCTCGCCGGCTGGATCACGGGCTTCGAGAAGCTCTCACTCACGCCGCTGCTCATAATCACAGCCCTCGCGGTCCTGGCGCAGGTTCTCGACATGGTCGGCGGCTGGATCGGCACGAAGTACTCTGGCGGCAGCAACGCCGGTGTGTGGGGCAGTATCATCGGCTCGCTCATCGGCGTGATCGTCGCTCCACCGTTCGGGTTCCTGCCCGGGGCGTTCCTGGGCGCCATGCTGTTCGAACTTCTGGCGAACCGTTCGCTTGACGAAGCGTGGCGCTCGGGCCTCGGCTCGATGCTCGGCGCACTGGGCGGTACGTTCATGAAGCTGCTGTTCCTGATCGGCATCGGCATCATCACCATCGCTTACCTGTTCTGACGCGCTGCTCAGGCGGCATATACTCGGCAGCATGGATCCGATAATGCTTCAGGTCGGGCCGCTGGCGATCCGCTGGTACGGCTTCCTCATAGCCGCCGGCGTGTTCCTCGGTTCGATCTGGGCCCTGAAGGCCGCCCGTAAACGCAACCTCGATACCGAGAAGCTCCTCGACTCAGCCGTGTGGCTCGTTCTGGCCGGCATAGTCGGGGCCCGACTCGTCTACGTGCTGACCAGTCCGGGCTACTTCTTCGGTGCCGGCGGCAACCCGCTGGACGTTTTCAAGGTGTGGGAAGGCGGCATCAGCATCCATGGTGGTGTGATCGGCATCATGGTGGCGCTGTACTTCTACGCGCGGGCGAACGGTCTGAACATGTGGTCCATGCTCGATGTGCTCTCACCGATCGCAGCGCTCGGCATCATCGGCGGCCGCATCGGCAACTTCATGAACGGAAGCGATACCGGGGGACGCCTCACGGACCTGGCAGTCGGTTTCACCTGGCCGGAACCGGGCACTCAGACGTTCGGCGCCGTCGGCCGTTTCATCTTCGGGGACAACCTTTGGCAGTACGCACCGCCGGTGTGCAGCACCGTGCCCTTCGGTGAACCGTGCACGGTTCACCTGACACCGCTTTACGGCATGCTGGTCGGCGTTGCACTCATATTCATCATCGGCTGGGCACTGAACCGCAACCGGCAGTCAGGCTTCGTGTTCTGGCAGATGGTGCTGTGGTACTCGGTGCTCCGCTCCGTCATCGAAGAGCCTTTCCGGGACAACCCACTGTTCTGGAACGTCTTCGAGAACACCGGAGCAGGCATCGGCATATTCACCCTGACGCAGCTGTTCAGCATCCCCATCATCGTGTTCGCCCTCTGGCGCATCAGTGCCCTTAAAGGACCCCGTGAGGAAGACGCACGCGACCGGCTGACCCGCCGTGCCCGGGGCCGCTGATGTCCGGCCCGCTCAGTGTGGTCATCCTGGCGGCCGGGTTCGGCAGCCGCATGAAGTCAGAGCAACACAAGGTGCTGTTCCGGCTGGCCGGGGTGCCGATGATCGAGCTGGTCGTCGAGGCCGCGCGGGGCCTCGACCCTGAGCGCATCGTGCTGGTCATCGGTCACGGTGCAGACCAGGTGCGGGCCGCGACGGCTCACCTGGGTGTGGAGTACGTGCTGCAGGAGCAGCAGCTCGGTACTGCGCATGCGTTCCTGCAGGCTGCCCCGCTGCTCGAGGACGGCCGTTCCGACCTGCTGGTCCTGAACGGTGATGGTGCACTGCTCACGACTCCCACCCTGCAGCGCCTAAGGCAGGCGAAACCGGGGCGGGGGATGGCGCTGTTGACGGCCCGGGTGCCTGACCCCACCGGACTGGGCCGGGTTATGAAGGACTCAGCCGGCCTGGTCCAACGCACGGTGGAGCACAAGGATGCTGGCCCGGAGGAGCTGCTGGTCGATGAGATCGTTGTCGGCACGTACCTGTTCGACGCTCAGGGTTTCGCGCTGGCCCGGACGCTCAGCAACGCCAACGCGGCAGGGGAGTACTACATCACGGACCTGATCGCTGCCTACCGTGCTGCCGGCCTGCCAGTCGCTGCAGCTGACACTCCGGCCGACGAGTACGCCGGCGTCAATGACCGCGTCCAGCTGGCCGCCGCAGAACGTACCGTGCTGGACCGCATCCGGACCGGCTGGATGCGCAGCGGAGTAACGATGCATATTCCTGAGAGTGTATACATCGACCGTGACGTGGTGCTGGCGCCGGACGTCACGCTTGAGGCCGGTGTGGTTCTGCGTGGTAAGACGCGTGTAGGACGGGGCGCAACTGTAGGCGCCGGCTCGGTGCTCACAGATGCCGACATCGCTGACGGTCAGTCCGTTCCGGCACTCACCCGATTGTAAATTAATGCTAGACTCGCGGGCGGTGGTGAACGAATGTCGCTCTTGAAGAAACAACGTGCGGTCCTGGCCCTGGAAGACGGTACTGTCTACTACGGCTACTCCTTCGGCCATACGGGCCAGACGGTCGGTGAAGTGGTTTTCAACACCTCGATGACCGGTTACCAGGAGATCCTGACGGACCCTTCCTACCACGGGCAGATCGTGGTGATGACCTATCCGCATATCGGCAACTACGGCATCAGCGTGTACGACATGGAGTCGAACCAGCCGTTCGCACGTGGTTTCATCGTCCGTGAGTTCAGCCGCGTGGCTTCCAACCACCGCTCGAACCAGGACCTGCAGAGTTTCATGGAGCAGCACAGCATCGTCGGTATCGAAGGTATCGATACCCGGGCGCTCACCCGGCGCCTGCGCAGCGGTGGTGTGGTCAAAGGCATCATCCGCCACGGCGTCACCGATCCCGAGATCGAAGCCGACCTCGTCCGCCAGGCGCGTGAACATCCGGACATCGACGGGCGCGACATGACCCCCGAGGTCACTACCCGCCTGCCGTACGCCCGGCCGACGTTCAGGGACAACCCCCGCGTCGTCGTCGTCGACTTCGGCATCAAGAACTCGATCGTCTACAAGCTGGAACAGTCAGGCGCTGAAGTGATCGTCGTGCCGGCGATGACCAGTCCGGCGCAGATCATGGCGCTGCAGCCTTCGGGCCTGGTGCTGAGCAACGGCCCGGGTGACCCTGCCGGTCCGACGTATGCCCACGACACGATCTGGCAGCTGCTCGGCCTCCTGCCGACCTACGGGATCTGCCTCGGTCATCAGCTGCTGGCGCTTGCCGTGGGTGGCCGTACCTTCAAGCTGAAGCACGGTCATCATGGTGCCAACACTCCGGTGAAGAACCTGATCACCGGTGAGGTCGAGGTCACGAGCCAGAACCACAACTACGCGGTCGACCTGGACTCGATCCCCGGCCGGCAGTTCCAGGCGACGCACGTCAATCTGAACGACGGTACCCTCGAAGGCATGACCCACGTGCGTTACCCGGTGTTCTGCGTGCAGTACCACCCGGAAGCCAGCCCCGGTCCGCATGACGGCAACTACATGTTCAACAGCTTCATCCGCGAAGTCGATGCTTACAAGCACAACGGAGGACTGCCGACCGCCGGCCTGCGGCTCTGACCGTTCCGCGCAGGTTCAGAACGCACGAAGAAGCGGGGCCCTGGTTGATTCCAGGGCCCCGCTTCATTGACCGGTTGTGATGCCGGGCAGCGACCCGGCACCACAACCTGAAAACTTTTAAGCCTGCTCGGCGTCTTCGCCGGCGTTCTCTTCAGCGCTGGCTTCTGCGCTGGCTTCTTCCTTGGCAGGCCGCTTGCCTTCACGGAACGCAGCGGTCAGCAGGGCAGCGGCTTCAGCGGCGTCGATGGCGTTCTCAGTCGGCTGAGCATCGGCGCTTACTTCTTCAGCTGCGGCCGGTTCGCTGGCAGCGGGGGCTGCAGCTTCTGCTTCGGCAGCGGCCGGTGCTTCGGCCGGAGCCTCGGTGACAGCCGGGGTCTCTTCGGCGGCTGCGGCGGGGGCAGTGGCTTCGGCAGTCTCGGCCTTGTCGCTGGCAGCAGCGTCCTCGGACTTGCTGTCGCTCAGACCGAACTGGGCGAACAGGTCGGCGTAGACGTCACCGAGCTTGGTGGTCGCCTTGGCACCGGAGTCGGCTGCGGCGTACGAGTAATCGTAGTCGATACCCTGGCTGCGACGGCCACCGCGGCGACCGCCACGCTTGCCTGCAGCTGCGCCACCGCTACGGGCGGGTGCACCGTCGAAGCTTCCGTCACCGAACTCGCTGGCCGTGTACGGCAGGAGACGACGGCGGCTGAGGCTGGCACGCTGCTCGACGGGGTCGATGTTGATGATCACGGCAGTGATCTCATCGCCACGGTTGAAGTTGTCGGCGATGTTCTCGATGTGCTCGTGGGCGAGCTCGCTGATGTGGACGAGACCTTCGATGCCTTCTTCGATCTCCATGAACACACCGAACTCGGTGATGCCGGTGATCGGGCCGGTGATCTCAGTGCCGGGCGGGTAGCGGTCCGGCAGGCTGCTCCACGGATCCGGCTGGGTCTGACGGAGACCAAGTGAGATGCGCTCAGCCTGGGTGTCGATCTTGAGGATCATGGCCTCAACTTCTTCACCTTCAGTGACGATCTCCTTCGGATGACGGATCCGCTTGGTCCAGCTCATCTCACTTACGTGGATGAGGCCTTCCAGGCCGGGCTCGATCTCGACGAACGCACCGAACGGGGTCAGGTTGGTCACCTTGCCGGTGATGCGCTGGCCGATCTGGTAGTTGACGAGTACGTTCTCCCAGGGGTTGCTGACGAGCTTCTTCATGGACAGGTTGATGCGCTCGCGCTCCATGTCCATGTCGAGAACTTCGACGCGTACCTTGTCACCGACCGCGACCACGTCACGGGGGTGGTTGAAGCGACCGTGGGTCAGTTCGCTGCGGTGAACGAGGCCGTCGATACCGCCCAGGTTGACGAACGCACCGAAATCGGTGACTTCGACGACTTCGCCTTCGAGGCGCGCTCCGGGCTCGAGCTGCTGCAGCGTCTCACCCTTCTGCTCCTTCATCTCCTCTTCGAGGATGGCGCGGCGGCTGATGATCACGCGGTTGCGCTTGCGGTTCAGCTCGATGA
>CAYPKV010000077.1:0-10236 GCA_964411415.1 uncultured bacterium | reverse complement strand
GGTGGGCGGTCCGTCCGGCTCGCCGGTCATCGCCATCAGGCCGCTCATGCCCTGGATGGCGGCGTCGTAGCCGGGTTCTCTGGCGCGCGGGCCGGTCTGGCCGAAGCCGGTGATCGAGGCGTAGATCAGGCGCGGGTTGAGTTCCTGCAGCTGCTCATAGTCCAGCCCGTAGCGCTTCAGGTCACCGGTCTTGAAGTTCTCGACCAGCACGTCGGCTTTCCTGGCCAGCTGGCGCACCAGTTCCACCCCGTCGGGGTTCTTCAGGTCAAGGACGATGCTGCGCTTGTTGCGGTTCACCGACAGGTAGTAGGTGCTCTCCCCTTCCACGTACGGCGGGCCCCAGGCGCGGGTCTCGTCACCCCTGGGGGACTCGACCTTCCAGACGTCGGCACCCAGGTCACCGAGCAGTTGGGTGCAGTAAGGGCCGGCCAGCACCCGGGACAGGTCCAGAACCTTGATTCCTTCGAGCATGCTGCTGAGTGTACCAGCGCCAGCGGCCGCGGGAGCTTGACATGCAAGTACTCACTTGCCTATTATTCGCGCATGGCTGACGTGTTCCAGGCACTGGCAGCCCCGGCGCGCCGCACCATCCTGGATGCGCTGAAGAAGCGCGAGCGCCAGACGCTGTTCGAGCTGACCGGCCGCCTGATCATGGAGCATGAGCTCGAGCTCACCCGGCAGGCGATCTCGCAGCACCTGGAGGTGCTGGAGGAAGCCGGCCTGGTCGAAGCAGTCCGAGAGGGCCGCCACAAGTACCACACCCTGAAGACGGAGCCACTTCAGGGACTGCTGGACCGCTGGCTCGACTGAACCGCCCTCCGCGGACGGAAAGGCAGGCAACGACAGTGAGGATCTACGTAACGAGTGTCTTCGTTGATGACCAGCAGAAAGCACTGGATTTCTACACCGGCAAGCTCGGTTTCGTGAAGAAGTTCGACATCCCCATCGGCTCAGCCCGCTGGCTGACGGTCGTCTCGCCCCAGGACGAGAACGGACCGCAGCTGCTGCTTGAGCCCGCCGGCCACCCCGCGGTGGGCCCATTCCGCGAAGCGCTCGTCGCCGACGGCATCCCCGCCACCTCCTTCGCGGTCGATGACGTCAAGGCCGAGTTTGATCGGCTGCGCGCGCTGGGCGTCGAGTTCACCCAGCCCCCCACCACAATGGGTGACGTGACCATGGCGGTGCTGGACGACACCTGCGGCAACCTGATCCAGATCGTGCAGCAACCCGGCTGAAGCACAGGCACACGTATCATGGGTCGCAGTGAGTCACGAAGCACCCAGCCTGTTCCAGCAGCCCCAGGATGAACCACTGGCCGCGCGCATGCGGCCCCGCAACCTGGAAGAGTTCATCGGCCAGGACCACATCCTCGGCGAAGGCCGGCTGCTGCGGCGCGCCATCCAGGCTGACCAGCTGTCCAGCCTGATCTTCTACGGCCCGCCCGGCACCGGCAAGACGACCCTGGCCCGGGTGATCGCCGGCTCGACCCGAGCGAAGTTCATCGCCATCAACGCCGTACTGGGCGGCGTCAAGGACATCCGCGAAGCCGTCGCCGAGGCGTCCTCCGCCCGGCGCATGGGTCAGCGCACCATCCTGTTCGTCGACGAGGTTCACCGCTTCAACAAGGCACAGCAGGACGCACTGCTGCCCTGGGTCGAGAACGGCACCGTCATCCTGATCGGCGCCACCACCGAGAACCCGTACTTCGAGGTGAACAAGGCGCTCGTCAGCCGCAGCCGCATCTTCCAGCTCAAGCCGCTCGATGAGGCCGACCTGCGCGGGATCATCCGCCAGGCGCTCGCCGACCGTGAACGCGGCTACGGCGACCTTGACGTGAACCTGCACGAGGAAGCCATGGAGCACCTGGTCAACGTGGCCAACGGCGACGCCCGGGCGGTCCTGAACGCCATCGAGCTGGCCGTGACCACCACGGCAGCCGACGCTGCTGGTACCCGCCACATAACCCGTGAGGTGGCCGAGGAGTCGATCCAGCGCCGGGCAGTGCTGTACGACAAGGAAGGCGACGTCCACTTCGACACGATCAGCGCCTTCATCAAGAGCATGCGCGGCAGCGACCCCGACGCGGCGCTGTACTGGCTGGCCCGCATGGTGTACGCCGGCGAGGACCCGCGCTTCATCTTCCGCCGCATGATCATCTTCGCCAGCGAGGACGTCGGCCTGGCCGACCCGAACGCCCTGCAGCACACCATCGCCGCCTCGCAGGCCTACGACTACGTGGGCATGCCCGAGGGCCGCTACCACCTGTCCCAGGCAGTGCTGTACCTGGCTACTGCCCCCAAGAGCAACAGCGCCTTCGCGTTCTTCGACGCCCTGAAATCGATCGAGCAGGAACGCGAGGCTGAGGTGCCCAACCACCTGCGCGACGCCAGCCGTGACAGCGAGGGCTTCGGTCACGGCCAGGGCTACCTGTACCCGCACGCTTACCGGGACCACTGGGTGGCGCAGCAGTACCTTCCCGGCCAGCTGCAGGGCAAGGTGTTCTACCAGCCCGGCGAGCTCGGTTACGAGAAGCAGGTCCGCGACTCTGTCACCCGCCGGCGCGAGGCGCAGCTGGCCGCGATGCTGGAGCAGGACACCCTGGCGCCGCCGGAGGTGCTGACCATGGGCCCGCCCGACCGGGCGCGGGACCGCTGGCTGCAGCGGACCGTCTCGCAGGCCGGCGCCCGGCTGGGCGAACTGCGCGACGACATCATGGAACGGGCCCGGCTGCAGCGGCACGAACTGGTGCTGGACCTGGCTGCCGGCAGCGGCCTGCTCACCTGGGAAGCAGTGCGGCGCGTGCCGGAAGGCCGGGTGTACGCCCGGGCGCTGACAGCGGCAGACGAGTCCGCACTGCGCGAGCAGGCCCAGGCGCTGCCTGAACTGGACCGGCCGGTCGTCTTCCGCGGCCGGCTGCCCGACCCGGGAGTCCGTTTCGACGCCGTCGTCGGCCGCAGTGCCGGACTGGACGACCTGGGATGGATCTTCGAGGCGATGCATGACGGTGGCCGGCTGGTGCTGGCCGTGCCCCTGGCGGGTGAGGCCCAGCGTCTCTACGCGCTTGTGCAGGACGCACCCGACTGGTGGGCGGAAGCCGAGGAACAGCTCTACGCGCGGCTTGGTCTGCCGGATGCTGCGACCTGGCAGGCTGCCGCCGAAGCCGCCGGCTTCGTGAACATCCGTGCCGAGACCCGGGTGCTCACCACCCGTCAGCAGCTCGCCGAGACCGCGCTGGAACGCTGGTTCCCGGCCGCACCAGCTGAAGGCTCGTACGCAGACCGGCTGGGACTGCAACCTGACCGGCTGGCCGAGGCCGAGCGGCTGCTCCGGGCCGTACTTGCAGCCGGCCCTGTGCCCTGGGAGCAGCGCCTGCTGTTCCTGTCTGCTGCCAGGAACCCCTGATCAATTGTCCATTGCACTGCGGTTGCCAGTTGTCTATCCTCCCTGCAGGCGCGCAGGAAGGGGGCACGGCGGCCGATGAGGAAGGTCCGCTACCAGGTAGCGATGAGCCTGGACGGCTTCATAGCCGACAGCCAGGACGGTTACTCGTGGATCCCCGAGGAACCTGACTTCGATTTCGCGCAGCTGTTCGATCAGTTCGACACGCTGCTCATGGGCCGGCGCACTTTCGAGGCGGTGACTGACCAGCTGGTGAACCAGTTCCTGCATTCACATCCAGGGGTTGACCCCGCCGATTACCTCATCGCCGCAACGGCGATCGCGCACGGAGCAAGTCTGTGGACACGTAACCTCGGATGCTTCCCCATGTTCGAAGGCCTTCAGCCCCCGTACTGAACCTGAACGTTTCAGAGGTGTCGCAGCACCATTCTGTATTCCAGCCGACCTGTGAAGTAACATGTCCGGCATGCGTCCTGCCCCACTGTTCAAGAAGGTCGTCATCGCCGGTGTCGGCCTGATCGGCGGTTCGATAGGCCTTGGAGTCCGCCAGCGGTTCCTGGCCGATTCGGTCGCAGGCCTCGACCCCGACCCCGAAGCCCTGGACGCCGCCCAGTGGAACGGAGTCATCGACGAGACCTTCCTTGAGCCGGGACCCTGGCTGCAGGAAGCCGACCTGGTCGTGCTCGCCTCACCCGTGCAGACCCTCTGCGACCTGGCTGACTCCATCGCACCGTTCATCAGGCCGGACACCATCGTCACCGACGTCGGTGGCGTGAAGGCGGACCTGGTGGAACGCCTCGCCCACCTGCGCTTCGTGGGCGGCCACCCGATGGCCGGCAGCGAGAAGAACGGTGTTCTCAACGCCGACGCCGCCATGCTGGAGAACGCCGTCTGGGTACTGACCCCGGTTGAGTCGACCGATCCCGAGGCGTTCAGCCAGGTGCAGGAGTTCGTGAATCAGCTCGGCGCCCGGCCCCTGACGGTCGACCCGGCCCAGCACGACCGGCTTGTTGCGGCCGTATCCCACGTGCCTTACCTGACCGCGCTCGCGCTCACCCAGCTGGTTGCTGACGACAGCGACCGGGACCTGATGATGCTGCTCGCCGCCGGTGGTTTCCGTGACCTGACCCGCGTGGCCAGCGGCAGTCCCCGCATGAGCCGCGACATGGTCGTCGGCAACCGCGACGCAGTCATCCGCACCGCCGGCGAACTGGCCCGCCACTTCGACGACCTGATCAGCAAACTGGACCGGCCCGAGGAGCTGCTCAGCACCGCAACCCGCGCCAAACGCACACGGGACAGCCTGCCCATCGTGCGACGCAGCCTGCTGCCCCAGCGTTTCGAGATCACGATCGCCGTGCCGGACCAGCCCGGCCAGCTGGCCATAATCACCCAGGCGCTCGGCGAGGCTCAGGTGAACATCAAAGACATCGAAGTGCTCGGCATCCGCGAGACCGGCGGCGCCGTCAGGCTGGCGTTCGACGACGAGGACGGCATGCGCCGTGGCAGCATCGCGCTGCGCCAGAAGGGTTACGAGATACGCGGCCGCGGAACCTGACGCTGATCAGGCCCGTTCGAACAGTGCCGCCATTCCCTGGCCGCCACCGACACACATGCTGATGACACCGTAGCGGGCTTCACGCCTGTGCAGCTCCGCGAACAGGTCCGCCGCGATGCGCGTTCCGGTCGCACCGAGCGGGTGGCCGATCGCGATGGCGCCACCGTTCACGTTGAACTTCCCGTCGGGGATGCCCAGCTGCTGCTGTGACCAGTACGCCTGCGACGCGAACGCTTCGTTGATCTCGAACAGGTCGATGTCGTCAACGCTCAGGCCGGTGCGCTCCAGCAGCTTCCTGACGGCCGGGATCGGACCGATGCCCATCACCTCAGGATCCACCCCGACCACCGCCGCCTGCACGAGCCGCGCCAGCGGCTTCAGACCGAGGGCCTCAGCATCAGCAGCCGTCATGATCACGGTCATCGCTGCGCCGTCGTTCAGCGGGCTGGAGTTGCCGGCGGTCACGGTGGCAGCCGCATCGTCAGCGAACACCGTGCGCAGGCCGGCAAGCGCTTCCAGGTTCGTGCCCTCGCGGGGTCCTTCGTCACGTTCCAGCACCAGCTCGTGCCAGGTGCCTTCCTGGTCCTGCACCCTGACCGGCACAGGCACCACCTGCTCGTCGAACCGGCCGGCCGCCCGTGCTGCCAGTGCCTTCTCATGGCTGCGCAGCGCGAAAGCGTCCTGCTGCTCACGCGTTATGCCGTAGCGCCTCGCGACAGCCTCGGCCGTCTGCCCCATCGTGTGGTACGAACCGGGGCGTGTGCGCATGAGCGAGCGGTTGGCAGAGAAACTGTGACCGCCCATGGGAACCCGGCTCGAGTTGTCACTGCCGCCGGCCAGCACCACGTCGTTCATGCCGAGAGCGACCGAATGCACACCCTGCACGATCGTCTGCAGGCCACTGGCGCAGAACCGGTTTATGGTCGCGCCGGCGATGGTGTCGGGCAGCCCGGCTGTGAGTACCGCCATGCGGGCCAGGTTGTAGCCCGCCTCGCCTTCAGGATGGGCGTTGCCGACCAGCAGGTCATCGACCCGCTCTGCAGCAAGGCCGGGCGTGCGTTCCAGGGCGGCCTTCGTGATGAAAGCGGCCAGGTCATCCGGCCTCGTATCCTTCAGCAGCCCCTTGTGGGCACGGCCCACGGGCGTACGGACCGCAGTGACGATGACGGCATCGCGCATGTTCGGCTCCTTCTGTTCAGGACGCTTAAGTCCAGGGTTTGAGCACTATGTTACCGTCCCGCAGCATCGCGACCTCCGGGCCGTCACTGCCCTCACTGCCGCCGGCCTGAGCGAGTGCCGAACCGATGCGCAGCTGCGGCGAGCGGATCTGCTGGGCCCAGATCACAGCTTTCTCGTTACCGGCAGCTCCGGCATGGGCCAGGCCACGCAGGGTGCCTAAGATGATGATGTCATCGGCTGCGATGAGCTCAGCACCGGCGTTGACATCACCGATCACGACGATGGATCCGGTCGACTCGACCTTGCCGCCACTGCGGATGGTCCTGCCGATGATCTTCGTCTCGCCGCGGGGTGTGGCCGGCGCGCCGGCCGGACGCAGCTCCGTTACCGTGCCGCCGAGTTCGCTGATTACCGCCGCGGCTTTCTCCACTACCGGCCAGGCCAGCCGGCCCGGCGCCTCGATCATCACCTTGCCCGTGAACGCATCCCTGTTGTTACGCAGGCCGGATTCGACGCTCTGTTCAGTGTCTTCCGTGTCTATCGTCAGCAGAACGCCGCCTCTGGTACCTCTGGTCCTCATGAAGAGAAGATTACCGCGAACCCGGGGGCGTCTGCTCAGCGGCTGGCGTCAGCGATGCCATCGACGTTGAAGTAAAGCTTCAGGAAGTTCGCAGCCACCGGCACCGCCACGCTCGAACTGAAGCCACCGTTCTCGATGAACACGACGATGGCGATCTGCGGATCGTCTGCCGGGGCGTAACCCATGAACCACGCATGCTCCAGGCCCTGCGACCGCCCGTTCTCAGCCGTGCCGGTCTTGCCGGCGATGCTGACGGTGAAACCGGCTGGCCGGCCCAGGTACGTGTTGGAGCCATGATCGGTGACCATGCGCACCATGCCTTCGTGGATCAGGTCCCAGTGGCTGCCGCTTATGTCGTGCCGGACCGGAGTGGTGGGCACCCCGCCGATGTGGCTGATGAGGTGCGGCTCGATGAAGGCACCGTCAAGCGCCAGGGCAGCGGTCACCTGCAGCATCTGCAGAGGCGTCGCCAGCAGGTCACCCTGACCGATGGCCATATTGAGCGTGAAGCCGGGGTACCAGGGTTCCCCTGTCGCCTGCCGTTTCCAAGCTTCATCCGGGACGCGGCCGGGCTTCTCCTCGGGCAGTCCGATTTCGAGCGTACTGCCCAGGCCGAACTCACGGGCGGTGGCCATCAGGTCCTGCACGAACGGCGCCCAGCCGGTCGAGAAGCCGGGCGTGTCGATGGCAGCGTTCCAGTAGTACGTGTTGCACGAATCAGCGATCGCTTCGACGCTCGTGTAGTTGCCGCGGTGGTAGGTCGCCCAGTTCAGCCAGGTGCGGCCACCGTAGTTCAGGCTGGCGCTGCAGGCGTAACGCTCGTTGCGGGTCGTGTAACCGTTCTCGAGCAGCACGAAACTGGTGATCGGCTTGAACAGCGACGCCGGCGCATACGCCTCGACGCTGCGGTTCAGGAGTGGCAGGTAATCCGAGTCGTTCAGGACGGCGTTGACCCGTTCCGGGTCGCTGGGCCGGTGCGTGAATATGTTCTGGTCGAAGCTCGGCACGCTGGCCATCGCCAGGATCTCACCGGTCTTCAGGTCGAGCGCCAGCAGCGAGCCACGCACGACGCTTATGTGAGGATGCCCCCAGCGGGTACGTTCCGTGTTCACGATCGGCACCGCGTTGACCAGCACGTCCTCGGCCCAACGCTGGATGGTGGGATCGAGGGTCAGTGTTATGTCGTTACCCGGCTGCGGTGGCACGAGGGTACGTTCGCGCAGTACGACCCTGCGGTTGTCAACCTCCAGGAGCTTCGAGCCCGCCGCGCCGAACAGTTCACGCTCCATGCCGGCTTCCAGGCCCATAAGGCCGACGAGTTCATCGAGTGCGTAACCAGGGAACCGCACCGGGTCAGCCAGGGTGGTGTAACCGACTACCTGTGCCGCCAGGGTCGTGGGGTAGGTCCGTTCGATGCGTTCGCGCAGGTAGGCGTTGCCCTGCCCGGCCAGCAGCTCCTGCAGTGCGGGGATGACCCGGTCGGGGATGTTCCAGACGATGGCGACCCCGTTCGCGGCCTCGTCGGGCCGCGAAGTGTCCGGTTCGCGCAGCTCCTCGCCGGTCAGGTCGAGCAGGAACATGATCCGGTCCCAGTTCTCGATGCCGCCACCGCGGTACATCAGGTCGTAAGCGATGCGGCTGTCCGCCAGGACCGTGCCGTCCCGGGCCAGGATGCGGCCGCGCAGCGGCGAGATGCGCTGTTCGATCATGAAGTTCTGGGTGCTGAGCGCCTCGTACTCCTGGGCCATCACCAGCTGCAGGTACACGAGCCGGCCGGCGAACACCATCAGTACCGTGAGCATGATGCTCAGGAAGATGCGTACCCGGCCGGTCACAGTACCTCGCGGTTAAGGCCGCGGGGTGGCGGCTGAAGGCGTTCAGCCAGACCCAGCAGCCACACGCCGAGTGCCAGCGTGAACACCGAGTCGAACAGCATCGTGAGGGGCAGGCTGGCGAGTGAACTCCAGGTACCGCTTATCCACACGAGCATGCCGGCCATGACGAGCCACTTGCCGGCCAGGCCGGCCAGCAGGGTCAGCACCCGTTCCATGACCCCGCTCTGGCTGAGCAGCATCGACACCAGCGCCGCAGCCAGCGCACCGCCGGCCAGTGCCAGCGAGTGCATGCCGATCACTCCGTGGCCACTCAGGTCCTGAATCAGGCCGATGCCGTAAGCGGCGAGCACCAGCTGCCAGGCGTTCATGCGCGGCAACAGCGTGAGGACGGCTATGAGGAACAGGTCCGGCGCGGGCAGCGGAGCCATGACGGCGGTCAGGAGGCCCTGCAGGACCAGGAGCACGATATAGAAGGCAGCGAGCCTCATCACCCCCGATTGTTACACCCTGCTGCATGAGTTTGCCTGTCCTGCCCGACGGGTGCGTGATAGCGTTGGCTATGAGCGGCGTAATCCCCTTCTTCGACGGCCATAACGACACGATCCTGCGCCTGTACGATCCGCGGGCGGACGTGAAACGACCGGAACTGTTCTTCCAGGAAAGCAGCGAAGGTCACATCGACCTGCCCCGTGCACGCAGTGCCGGCATGAAGGGAGGCTTCTGGGCCCTGTTCGTACCGAGTCCCATCGAGATCGACGTCGCCAGAACCGACCTCAGCAGCATGCCCCCCATCGCAGCTCCGGGACAGGACGAGGCGCTGCAGGTGACGATGCGGCTCGCCGCCGGACTGTTCGAACTCGAGCGGCTTTCAGACGGCGGTTTCCGTGTGGTCCGCTCGGCGGAGGAACTGCGCAGGGCACTGGACGACGACGCCTACGCCGCGATCTTCCACATCGAAGGTGCCGAGATGATCGGTGCAGACCTGGACGCGCTCTACGTGCTGCACCGGGCCGGCCTGCGTTCGCTGGGCCCGGTGTGGAGCCGCTCCAACGTGTTCGCCCACGGCGTGCCATTCGCCTTCCCCAGCTCCCCGGACACCGGGCCCGGCCTGACTGACGCGGGCTTCGGTCTCGTCCGCGCCTGCAACGAGCTCGGCATCCTCATCGACCTGAGCCACATGAACGAGAAGGGCTTCTGGGACGTGGCCCGCACCAGCGACGCACCGCTCGTAGCCACCCACAGCAACGTCCATGCGATCAGCCCGACCAGCCGCAACCTGACAGACGCGCAGCTCGAAGCCATCCGCGATTCAGGTGGTGTGGTCGGCCTCAACTACGCGGTCGGTTTCCTGTCACCCGAAGGCAGCCGCGACACGGATCTGCCTCTCGAAGTGATGCTGCGTCACACCGATCATCTTCTGAACATCCTGGGTGAGCGTGGCGTCGCCCTGGGCAGTGACTTCGATGGCGCCGGCATCCCCGACGCCATCTCAGATGTCCGTGGTACCCAGAAGCTGCTGCAGGCGATGCTCGACCACGGTTACGGCGAGGAACTCGTCAGCCGCATCGCCCTGCACAACTGGGTCGATGTGCTGGAACGCACCTGGCGCTAGGGCGAGGGCGGCCGGGGCCAGTCCAGGAAGATGCCAAGGTCCCGCATCTCAGCGATCACGTCCGTGATGGCAC
>CAYPKV010000076.1:0-10487 GCA_964411415.1 uncultured bacterium | reverse complement strand
AGCACGTGTTCACGGACTGGCTCGAGGAGCGCCTGGCCCGCGGCAGCGGTGCTGATGCCGGCGTCGGTGCCGAGCTGTTGCGGCTCGCCGGGCCCCGCACCCAGGACGTGATCCAGGTGGCGCGTCAGCTGTACTTCAGGGGGCTGGCCGCGCGGCGCCCGGTCGGTCCTGAGGACGTTGCACTTGCCGTGCAGGACGTGGTCCGCAGTGAGACGCCGCTTCTGCGTGGCCTGTGGAGCAGCCTGTCAGCACAGCAGCAGGATGTGCTGCGCGTCGTGGCGCTCGGTGTGGAGGCGATCTACTCAGCTGAAGTCCGTGACCAGTACGCACTGCCGGGCACGTCATCCGTTCACAAGGCCGTCGAAACGCTGACGGTGCGCGGACTGATCCTGAAAGACGGTGACCGTCTCGTGTTCGACAGTCCGTTCTTCCGGCGCTGGGTGCAGAGTGAGGTTGCTGCCGACCTGGGCTGAGCGGGTCGGCCTGAGCAGGCACATGCATAAGGTCCGGGCGGGTTGGTGCTGAAGTCGCCTGAAGCATGCACTGTTATGTCATGCAGAACTGCTGTTCAGAATCAAAATCCTATACGGTGGCCGAGTCTGATCCCCCGTCGGCCGGCACGCCGGGAGGTGGTCGATGGACGACCGTCAGCGAATGCCAGAGTGGAACGAAACCTTCGTTTCGACCGGCAGGCTGCCCCCGGATCCACAGGTGGCCGAGTACGTCAGCGAAGCGCACACCCGCTTCAGGGACGTGACGGACGGAGAGGTCTCGACCGTCTACCCGGCGCTGGCCAGGATGCCGGCTGACCAGTTCGGCGTCTGCGTCGTTGACACGGTCGGCGACGTCTTCGCGGCAGGCGATACCGACACGCGGTTCACGATCATGAGCGTGTCGAAACCGTTCGTGTTCGCTCTGGTCCGCGACAGAAGGGAACTTCCGCAACCGGGGCATCGTCTGGCGGCCGGCTTTCGGAGTGCTGATCGTGGTGTCGGTCGTCGTTCTGCTGCTGAGCCTCAGGCTGAAGCCGGACAAAGGCCGCCCTGACGTCGGGATCGACTGGGTGGGCGTAGTGCTGGCGGCGACCGGCATCATCTTCATCGCCTTCGGCTTCAACAACCTCAACGGCTGGGGTCTGGGTCTGGCGGGCGCCAACGCACCGTTCAGCATCCTGGGGCTGTCTCCCGCGCCGGTAATGATCGTCGTCGGAGTGTTCCTGGGGCAGGCCTTCCTGAGCTGGACCCGGCGCTACGTGGCCGCCGGGGGCACGGCCCTCCTGCCGCTGCAGATCCTTGACAACGCTTCAGAACGCGCCGCCGTCTACGCGATGTTCTCGGTGGTGGCACTCGAAGCGGCCCTGAACTTCACGGTGCCGCTCTACATCCAGATCGTGCAGGGCCGCAGCCCGTTCGACACGACCATCGCCATGCTGCCGTTCAACCTGACGGTGTTCTTCGCGGCGCTGCTTGTCGTTCGCTACTACCCGCGCTTCACCCCGCGGCAGATAGGCAGGTTCGGCTTCACGGTCTGTACCGTCGCCCTGCTGTGGCTGGTCATCGTCGTGCGCAACGACTGGAGCTCGGTGCCCGTCCTGGTCGGACTGGTGGCGTTCGGCATCGGTCAGGGCTCGCTCGTTACGCCCGTGTTCAACGTGCTCGTTACAGCCGCGCCCAAGGAGCTGGCCGGTGACGTCGGCTCGCTGCGCGGGACCACGCAGAACCTCGCGTCCGCGGTCGGCACTGCGGTAGCCGGAGCGTTGCTGGTCACGTTGCTAAGCACCACGGTGATGCGGCAGCTGGCCGCGAACCCGATACTGACACCAGAGCTGCAGGCGCAGGTGAACTTAGACAGCATCACCTTCGTCAGCGACGACCGCCTGACGGAGGTGATCATGGCTACCGACGCGACGCCCGAACAGAAGGCGGAAGCGCTGCGCGTGAACAGCGAGTCGCGGCTCTGGTCGTTCAAGGTCGGCCTGCTGCTGCTGGCCGGTGTTTCGCTGCTGTCGATCCTGCCTGCGGGGCGACTGCCGGTCTACCTGCCGGCAGAGATGCCGGAGTAGGAACCGTACAAATGTAAGGATGGCTGCACGAACGGAGGGGCCGCACGGCTGTTGCGACGTTAGCTGTCGCGGCGCCGGTGCATCTTGGCTTTGAAGGGAGGCGGTCCCCGATGACGCAGCCAGCCAGGACGATCGGACTGTTCAACAGAAGTGGCCAGCCTGTGCCACTGACCGGAGAGCATGACCAGGTGTTCACGGCCAACCCCCGGGCTGCGCACGCCTGCGGGGTCAGCCACTACCCTCTGGCGGCAGAGGCGCGCCGCCTGGTCACGCAGGCGGGCCTGACCGTCTGCCCGGAGCTGAAGTCCCGCCGGCTCCTGCGCCGCGCCTGTGCCGACGCCGGTGAGGCTGACCCGTACGGCGCCAGCGAGCGGTACATGCCGTTCATACGGGAGTCACTCCACTCCGGTCTGGACCCGGCTGAGCTGTCCGCGGCCGGTCCCCGGGGTGAACAGCTGGCCCGTATCCGGCAGCTCTACCTGGAACTGCTGGCCGCGGAGCAGCTGATCGACCCAGGGCAGCTTTACTGGTCGGCTGCGAACGTGATCCAGGAGAAACAGCAGGTCGCGGTAGTCGGTTACACCGTGCTGGGCCGCGGTGAACAGCAGTTCATCGACGCCATCGCTGGTCCCGGCAGTCTCGTCTGCCTGCCGCAGGACGACGTCCTGCCCGGTCCTGCCGCTGCCTGGTCCGTCAACCGCGGACTCCGGCTGCAGGACAGTGGCTGGCAGGTCGCGCAACTGAGTCCGGCAGCACAAGCGCCCGTGCCGCAGATCAGTGCCGTCACGCACCCGGACGTCTGGGCGGAGGTACGTTCGGTTCTGGCCCGCACGAAGCAGCTGCTGACCGAAGGAGTCAGCCCCGATGACGTCGTTCTGCTCACCCGGGCCGAGAACGAGTACGGGCCCGTCGTGCAGGCGGTAGCCTGGGAGTACGGACTCCCCGTCAACTCTTACAACCCTGTGCAGCTTCAGCACACCCGCATCGGTGAGCTGCTGCAGCTGATGATCACCTGCGCCCTCGAGGACTTCCCGTTCGAACCGGCCACCAGGCTCAGCCGGCACGCCTTCGGCCCACGGCTCAGCGCGCCACAGTGGCGTCAGGCCCGCCAGTTGGGGGCCACTGGTGCGTCCGCCTGGCAGGCGTGCGGACTGGACACCAGCCTGCTCCGCTGGCCCGCCCGGACCTCTGCCCGGGAGTACGCGCGCCTGGTGGACGCCAGCTTCGGCGCCTGGGACACTGAGCGGTTGGCCAGCCTGAGCTCGCATGACGCCCTGGCCTTACAGGCTCTGCGTGACGGACTGAACGGGCTGGATCAACTGTACCCGGCTGGCAGCGAAGTCCGGCTGAGCGACTGGCAACAGGACGTAACCGAGTTACTGCAGGTGACGACAGTCGCCGCATCTCCCGGCCGTGGCGGTCTGGAACTGCACACCCCGCTCAGCGTCGGCGGGGCCAGCTACCGGCACGTGTTCGTGCTCGGCGCCATCGAAGGACAGCTGCCCAGCAGGCTCAGGGACGACCCGGTGCTGCCCTGGCACCTGCGTGCCCGGCTCAGCGGTCTGGACGACATCACCCAGACTGTGAACCGTGAACTGGCCACCATCCGCAGTGCCCTGGCGGGCGCCACGGAAACGCTGCATTTCACGGTGCCGCTGCGCTTCCAGAACGGTGAGACCACCCCCAGTCCGCTGCTGCATGAGTTCGGACTCAGCCTGAACGCAGGCAGCCACCCCGTCCTGGCCAGCCCCGAGGAGGAACGCCAGTACCTGATCCGGCAGCCCCCAGCAGACGCGGATGCGGTGCTCGCCGGGGCCCACCGTTCTCTCCTGGTTGAACAACGGCGTCAGTCAGCGGAACCGTTCGACGAGTACGACGGCATAACCGGCCTGCCAATCGAGGTGCAGGGCCGTCCGTTCAGCGTCAGTCAACTGTCCCAGCTCGGTCAGTGCCCGTACCGCTGGTTCGCCAGTTACGTGCTTGGCCTCGCGGCTGAAGAGGAACACCTGGCCGAGACCGATGCGCTCACGCTGGGAAGCCTGTACCACGAGGTGCTGGACCATGCGCTGAAGACACTGCTGGAGAGCGGTGACACCGACCCCACCGGCAACCTGGCGGCCCTCATCCCCGACTCGTTCGCTCAGGTGGAACGCTCGCTCGGCAGTGATGGCCTGGACCTGCGCAGTCTGCCTGGCTGGTCACTGGCCCGCACCGAACATCTTGAACGCCTCCAGCGGGCCGTCCGCAGTGCCGACTTCTGGGCTGGCGAGCCCATCGCGACAGAACAGGCCTTCGACGCCGACTGGCGCGGCCTGCACATGCGTGGGCGGATCGACCGTATCGACCGCAGCAGCGAGGGCCTGACACTCATCGACATCAAGAGCGGCAGTTACGTTGCGAAAGTACAGGACGGGAACCGCGAACTGAAAGCCGACCTGCAGCTGCCCGTCTATGCCGAAGTCGCAGCTGACCTGTACCCGGCTGACACCATTCTGGGCAGCCGCTACTTCAGCGTCCGCGGAGCGAAAGAAGTCCGCTCCCAGCCGCCGCCTGCTGCGTTCCTGGACGGCTTCGTTGCTCAGGTCCGCGGACTGCTGGGCCGCGGCGAGTTCCCCGTGCAGCCGGACCTCAGGCAGGCAGCCTGTGATCACTGCGATTACGGTTCTGTGTGCCGCGTCGGCCGGCGCCAGGAGCACAAACCCCGCTGGAGCGTGCAGTCATGAGCCTGACAGAAGCGCAGAAACAGGCGGCCCACGCGCCCGGTTCAGTGGCCGTGCTTGCCGGCGCCGGCACCGGCAAGACGTTCCTGCTCACCCACCGATACCTGCACCACCTGAACAGCGGCCTGAACCCGCTGCAGATCGTGGCGACCACCTTCACTGACAGCGCCGCTGCCGAACTGCGCAGCCGCATCCGCCAAGCAGTCCGTGAACACTACCCGGACCAGCCCGGTCTTCTGGCCCAGCTGGAGGCAGCCCCGATCAGCACGATGCACGCACTGTGTCAGCAGATATGCCGCGAGTACCCGGCTGAAAGCGGTCTGCCGGCCGGCTTCACCGTCATGGACGAGGCTGAGCAGCTGCTCTGGTTCGAGCGCAACTACCCACGCCTGCTCAGCAGACTGCCCGCCCGGCTGTTCAGCCACCTTTACTACAGCCAGATGGACAGCGTCCTGCGCGAACTGCTCAAAGACCCTTACCAGGCGGAACGGAGCCTGCAGGTCACCCAGGCTGAACGCATCCGGCTGCTGGAACAGGCGGCTGACGTCGCTGTGGACCAGCTGAAGGACTTCGTGGAACCGCTGCTCGAAGCGATCCGGCCACTCCAGCAGCCGGGCCGGGCTGACAGCACCGCGAAAGCCCAGTCGACTTACACTCTGCTCGCCACCCAGCTGCTCGTCACCAGCGGCAGGGACGAACTGCGCGGCGTACTCGAAGAAATGGCCGTCACCATCCGTGTTTCGAAGTCAAAAGCGTGGAGTCAGGAGGACTACGAGACGGTCCGCGACGCTGCGAAAGCCATGCGTGAACGCGCCCGCCTTGAACTGGCAACCGGACTCGTAACCATGGACTGGGCTGAGGCCGATGACCGCCTGGAACTGCAGCTGCCGGCACTCCGCGAAGCGTTCACGACCGTGAACGATCAGTTGCAGCAGCTCAGGCGGCGGGAGCGCAGAGCCAGCTTCGATGACCTTGAACTCGGTGCACTGCGCGCCCTGAGCCACGATCACGTGCGCACCGAACTTCAGGACCGCTGGCGCGCCTTCATGATCGACGAGTTCCAGGACACCAACCCCGTGCAGCTGGAGCTGATAAGCCGGCTCAGCAGCCTTGGCACCGAGTGCGCTGCCACACTTACGACCGTCGGCGACGTGAAACAGAGTATATACGGCTTCCGCCGTGCCGCCCCTGAACTGTCCAGCCGGCTGGCAGGCCGGCTCGGCCGTTCCGTCAGCCTGAGCACCAGCTTCCGCAGCCACCATGCGCTGCTGAGCGAACTCGAACCACTGTTCCAACCACTCCTGCAGGACCTGCACCAGAGCCTGGATGGTCACCGCAGCACACATCCGCAGACAGGACCGTTCGTGCAGGTGCTCGAGTTTCCTGATGAACCAGGTGCGCGCCGCGCTGAAGCGCGCCACCTGGCCCGGCTGGTCCGGCAGATGACGGACGGTGCCCAGCCCGTCTGGGACAAGCGCGCCGGCACTTACCGGCCCGCTGAACCACGAGACTTCGCAGTACTGGTCCGCAACCAGAACAGCCTGCCTGACCTGCTGGATGCCTTCACCGAAGCCGGCCTGCCCGCAGTTCACACCAGCGGTGAAGACCTGCTTGGAACGGGCGAAGCCCAGGACGCACTCAGCCTGCTTAAGTTCCTGGTGAACCCGCTTGATGACCTGGCTCTGCTGAGCGTCCTGCGCAGCCCGTTCGTAACGGTTTCTGACCGCGAACTCGCATTCGCTGCCGCCGACCGTGAACCGGGCCAGAGCTGGTGGCAGGCAGTCCGCGACCAGCCGCTGCCCGGGTTCGACCGTGCCCGGGCGTTCCTGGAACCGCTGCTTCTCGCAGCGGATGAGGAACGCCCGGTCAGGCTTCTGCAGCTGGCTGACCGCCTCAGCGGCTACAGCGCCGTGCTGGCCGGCCTCAGCGACAGCAGCCGGCGCCTGGCTGACTGGCAGGGGTTCCTTGACTTCGTGCTCCGGCTCGAGACCGGTGGCGCCGGCCTTACCGGAGTGGTCCGCTCGTTACGTGACCTGCAACGGCTCGAAGTCGAACTGCCCCGGCCCCAGCTGCAGGCCGGCAACGCAGTGAGCTTCATGACGATTCACCGCTCCAAAGGGCTGGAATGGCCCGTTGTGATCGTCCCTGACCTGACCAGCACCGGCCGAAAACAGTACCCGGCAGCACTGCTCGATGATCAGCTGGGCTGCGCCCTGTACGGTGCCGACTCGGATGAACCGACCTCACTCACCTGGAAACTGCTGTTGCGTCAGAGTCAGGAGCGGCAGGAGCTGGAGGACCGCCGCGTGCTGTACGTTGCAGCCACCCGGGCAGCCGACCGGCTGATCATGAGCGGAGTCAGCCGCGAACAGGGGCTGCGCAAGACGCTATTGCCGGCCCTCGAAGCCAGCGGCCTGCCCGTCCTGAAGGTCGAACCACAGGAAGGAGACAGGGGCCCCTGGCGCAGCGGGTCAGGCGGAACTGCCAGTGTCGCGCTCAGCCTGCCGGTCCTGTCCGCCCCGGTGGCACCACAGCTGCAGAACCTGTCAGTGACTTCACTCGCCTACTACGCAGCGTGCCCCCGGCGGTTCGAGTACCGCTTCGTCAAAGACCACCCCGGCAGTCAGCCGGACTTCGGCATGACCGAAGGCGACGCGGCCGGAAGTGCCAGCGGCTCAGCCTGGCGGGTCGGTGACCTGACGCACCTGGCGCTCGAACACGACATCACGGACATCGGCGACCTGCAGCGCTACGACCCGTCCCTGCCCGCCGGACAGGTCGGGGAAGCCCTCGCCCTCGCACAGCGCTTCCGCAGCAGCCCGGTGTTCCAGCCGGCCCGTGAGCTGCTCGCCGCCGGGCACAGGCTCGAAGCCAACACCCGCATCGAACTGAGCGGCATCACTTTCAGCGGCCGTATCGACGCCCTGACAGACACAGCCGTGATCGACTACAAGACGGACCGTCACCCCGATCCGGACCGGCACGCCATGCAGCTGGCGCTGTACGCCCGGGCGAACAGCGCCGATACGGCCATGCTCGCCTACCTGCGCGCCAACGAGCTGCACGTGTTCGACGCGGAGCAGCTGCAGACCGCGTTCGCTCAGGCTGAAGCCACGGCAGGGCGCATCACAGCCGGTGATTTCACAGCCAGTCCCGGTCCGGGCGTGTGCCGGATCTGCGAGTACAGCAGCGTTTGCCAGTACGCCTGGAAAGACGCCCGCTGAGTCGATGAAACACTGGGCGTTTCCCACCACCGGGAAACGCCCACAGACTGAAGGCTGACTGGTCGAACTGACTTACCTGTGCAGCCCCGTTACCGTCGCAGCATTGCTGCCGACGGAAGTTCTGAGTGTCAGATCCTGACCACCGGTATGTGTGTTCGACGGGATGGTCAGTCCGAGGATGCGGTCGTACGGTTCACCGTCATCCCTATAGGCGAACATCCCATCCGGATAGCCGTTAAGGTTCTGGAACGCCTCGATATCGTAGAGTCCCCCTGGGATGTCGTAGACGAGGTAATCGACCTCCAGCAGCGAGATGTCCTTGAATTCCACCCAGCCTTCCCACACGGGCGTGCCGGACTCGTACCGGAAGAAATCGATCCACGTCGTTACGCCTGCACCACCGGGTGGGTTGCCTGGAGTGGGAGTATCACTGTCGCTGCCGGTGATCGCTGCGAAGGCATCCACCAGTCCCGACCCGCACTGGGCGGAACCGCAGGACGGGTGCCAGCTGGAAGCGCGGAGTCTTCCGAGAACCTGTTCATACGACAGGCCGGGCGTGTGCGCCAGCATCAGTGCCACAACCCCGGCGATGTGGGGAGCAGCCATCGAGGTGCCCTGCATGAAGTCCAGAATGGGCTGCCTGCTGCTGTCCAGAACCGTGCTCAGCACACCGGCCGGATAGAAGTCGCTGCCGACCTGGATGTACTGGCCGGTGTCGCCACCCGGTGCCATGACGTCGATCGTGCTGCCGTAGTTCGAGTATGGTGCGCGGCTGTGGTCGGGTCCGGTCGCGCCAACGGTGATCACACCGGGGCAGTTCGCCGGGAAAGTACCAGCCGCATCGATGTTGCTGTTGCCTGCCGCGACCACCATGATGACACCGGCAGCCGCAAGATCCGTGAACAGGCTGGTGTCCCCACCCATGACTTCACTGCAGGTGACACCCATATCAGCACCGAGGCTCAGGTTGATGACCTGCGCCGGGTTCGGGTTCGCCGGGACGCCACGCACAGACTGGCCGGCAGCCCAGGCGATTCCCTCCAGGATGTCGATGAATGAACCACTGCCGTCCTTGCCCAGGGCGCGCACGTGGATGAGGTTGGTGTTCCAGTTCACTCCCGCGACGCCGGATGCGTTGTTGCTGCGTGCGCCGATCGTGCCGGCTACGTGTGCACCGTGATAACCCGATCCATCACCGACGTCGGTCGGATCGGAATCGCGGCCGTCGCCGTCACCACCGCTCGTGACATCCGAGACGAAGTCCCAGCCCTGCAGCGGCGGCAGGTCAGGGTGGTTTATGCCACCGGAATCGACCACTGCTACCGTCACGGCGGTCGAGCCGGTAGTCACGTCCCAGGCTTTCTCGAGGTTGAGTGCCTGGTAATGCCACTGGACCGGATAGTAAGTGTCGTTCGGGGTTCTGAAGCCGTGCAGGATCCAGTTCGGTGAAGCACTCAGGACACCAGGCTGGGCACGCAGCTGGCGTGACAGGGTCACGAGCTGTTCCGTGCTGGCGCCAGCCGCTTCGTAGAGGTGGAAGCCGTCGCTGCTGGCTTCGTTCAGCCGCTGCAGCGTGAAGCCGCCGACGTTCATGACCGAAAGGTCGGCCTGGGTGCGCAGCGCGCCGTCATCGAAGCGGACGACCAGCTGGTTGGGCACCATGTCAGCCTGCGGAGTGCGCGCGGGGATGAACTGGCCGACAGCGATGCCAGCCTCGGAGTCGCTGGCTGCTGTTGTGCCAAACGCGCCCGGGTAACGGATGGTGCCGCTGATCATGGAAGTGCCATCACCTGGTGGGACCACTTCCAGTTTCATGGTCAGGGCGACGGTGTTGGACGGTGCCGTAACTCCGTGGATGACGCCGTAGTGGCGGTTCATGAACTCAGTGGTGTCGTACGGGTTCTCCTGCAATGCCACTACGGTGTAAGTCCCGGGCTGAACGCCCCGGAACTCGAACGTTCCCTGCGGAGCCTGATCCCGGACAGTTACTGTCCGTACTGCTCCGCCCGTGCTGCAATCGATGCCAGACTGACACAGGTAGACGGTCGTGCCGGTGACCAGGCTGGCGCCACCGGTACTGACGGTACCGAAGACCGTGCCGCTCTCAGGCACTGCTCCGGCCAGCTGCATCTGGATGACAAGACCGGACGTGGGAGCCTGTACCCCCTGCCGCTGGCCTTCGTAGCGGGTAACCGGGAAGGTGTTCAGGACCTTGACCGCACGGACGTCGTAACTGCCGGCACCGACGCTGGGGAAAGAGAAGTTCCCCGAACCATCAGTGATGGCATCGGCAAGCCAGTCGGAACCGGTGCAGTCACTGCCCGCTACACACAGTGAGACCACGGTGCCGGCAGGCTGACCGTCAGGAGAGCTGACCTGGCCAGAGATGCTGCCAACGGCGCCACCGCCTCCACCGCTGCCACCGCCACCACATGCTGCGAGTACGACGGCCAGTACCAGACTGACCGCAACCAGAACTTT
>CAYPKV010000075.1:0-10613 GCA_964411415.1 uncultured bacterium | reverse complement strand
CGCCGCCGCCTGAATGGTGGCCACGGTTTCGATGGCATCAGCTTTGTTCGAGCCGATCACCCCGCTTGGTCCGCGTTTGATCCAGCCGACGGTGAACAGTCCCGGCACCGGGCTCCCGCCCGGAGCGTCGAGCACCTGACCCCGTTCGTTGGGGATGACGGCCCGCTCCTCATCGAACGGAACTCCGGGCAGCCGCACACCGCGGTAGCCGACCGAGCGCAGCACCAGTCCGGTGGGCAGCGTCTCGAACCGGCCGGTGCCACGGGCGCTCATGCCCAGTCCCGGTGCGCCGGACAGTGCGTTCAGTTCCAGCTGCAGCTCCGTCACCCGGTCTTCACCGCGCAGGGCGACTGGCGAGCGCAGGAACTTCAGGTGGACCCGCCGGGGCCGGCCGGCCGGCTGCCGGTCGAGGAAGCCGCGCAGTACGTCGAGGTTGCGCAGCACCACGTTGTCCGACCCGGCTTCCATGAGGCTGTACGGGTCAAGTTCGAGTTCGGCCGGGTCGACGATCACGTCTGCGTTGTCAAGCTCGCCGAGCTCGCGGAGCTCCTTGGTGGTGAAACGCGCCTGGGCCGGGCCTCGCCTGCCGATCAGGTACACGTCCCTGATGCGGCTTTCAGCCAGCTGCTCGAGGGCATGGTCAGCTATGTCGGTCGTGCGCAGCTCGTCGACTGATTTGACCAGGATGCGGGTCACGTCGATGGCAACGTTGCCGAGGCCGATGACGGCTGCCGTGTCCGCGCTCAGGTCAGGCTGCAGGTGGGCGTAGTCCGGGTGTCCGTTGTACCAGGCGACGAACTCGGTGGCGGACAGGCTGCCTCGCAGGTCCTCGCCGGGAACGCCCAGGTTGCGGTCGAGCGGCGCGCCGGTGGCGAACACCACGGCGTGGTAATGGTTCAGCAGGTCAGTCACGTCCAGGTCACTGCCGAAATGCACGTTGCCCAGGAAGCGGACACGCTCGTCGCGACCAGTGCGGGCCAGCATGTCTGCCACGCTCTTCATGCGGTGATGATCCGGGGCTACTCCGTAGCGGATCAGGCCGTAAGGGGTGGGCAGGCGGTCGAAGATGTCGATGCTGGCGCTGCCGTCGGCTTTCAGGAGGGTCTCGGCGGTGTAGAAGCCGGCCGGCCCTGCACCGACGACTGCGACTCTTAAGGAGGTGCTTTCGTCAGTCACGGCTCCCATTGTGTCAGCAGTTCCCGTTCCGGCGTGTCATCAGGATGTGTTTGTGCGCGGCTGCCGGGCCGGTTAAACTCCCCGGATGGAGACCGCATCTGCATCGCCCCTGCCCTGGCCCGTCACCGTTCAGAAGTTCGGTGGTACCAGTGTCGGTGACGCTGAGCGGCTGCGCAAGGTGGCGGGCCGGATCGCCCGGGTGGTCGCTTCCGGTTCCAAGGTCGTCGTGGCGGTCTCAGCCATGGGACGGACGACGGACCGGCTGATAAGCCTCGCCAGGGAGATAAGTGCCAGGCCGTCGCGGCGTGAACTTGACGTGCTCATGGCGACAGGTGAGCAGCAGAGCATCGCACTGCTGTGCATGGCGCTCCATGAACTGGGCGTCCAGGCGCGCAGCTTCGACGGCAGTCAGGCCGGCATCGTCACTGACAGCCTGCACGGCTCGGCCCGCATACTCGGCGTCGAACCGAAAGGGCTCATCAAGGCACTGCACGATGTCGACGTGGCCGTCGTGGCGGGTTTTCAGGGCGCTGACACGGGCGGTAACCGCACCACCCTCGGCCGGGGCGGTTCAGACACCACTGCCGTGGCGCTGGCAGCTGCCCTCGGTGCCGGTGAATGCGAGATATACACCGATACAGACGGCGTCTACACGACCGACCCGCACCTGATCCCGGAAGCGCGCAAGCTGGACGTCATCGACTACGACGAGATGCTCGAGTTGGCCTCGCTGGGCGCCCGGGTGCTGGACACGCGCAGCGTATGGTTCGCGCGGCATTACGGGATCGTCATGCACGTGCGTTCGAGCTTCGATTACAAGAAAGGAACCCTGGTCATGAACTTAAGCAGCGGTGAGACCCAGGCGGTCCGCAGCAGTCCGGTCACCGGTGTGGCTCTCGACACGAACCAGTACCGGATCAGCGTGCGGGGTGTACAGGACCGGCCCGGCGTGGCGGCCCGACTGTTCAGTGCCCTCGGGGAAGCGGGTGTCAGCGCCGACATGATCATCCAGGGCGTACCCGGCGCCGGGGACAGCCGTCAGCAGATGGCGTTCACGGTGAAGAACGACCTGGTCGACGAGGCGCTCGAGGCCATCAGACCGATCCTGGCTGAGACGGGTGGCAGCGTCGCCGCAGACGGTGACATCGCCAAACTGTCGATCGTCGGAATCGCGATCGGTTCGACGCCCGGCATCGCCGGCCGCATGTTCCGGGCTGTCGCAGCCGTCGGTGCCAACATCGAGATGATCGCCACGAGCGAAGTGCGGATCAGCGTGGTCGTCGATGCCGGCAGGGCCGAAGACGCCCTGCGTGCGGTGCACGAAGAGTTCGGCCTGGCTGAAGCGGTTTCTTAAGAGTCAGCCTCAGCCAGCACCCGACTGAGTGCTTCGCGGTCCACGAGGCCAAGCAGCCGCTGAGCCAGCAGCAGGTCGCCCTTGACACGCAGTTTGCCGGTGAACACGGCCGGTCCCAGCTTCAGCTCTCCGTTCAGCAGCCGGCGGATGTTGGCGTCACTTATGACCACGGTCACGTCCGGAGCGGCGTGGGTACCGGTGACGGAGCTCACTTTGCCGTCCTCGAACACGTGATGAACCGGCTCAGTCAGCTGGTACTGGATCACGGCGTTGGTGCCCCGGGCTGATTCAGGGTCGATGACCTCGGCGACGCGGTTCAGCAGATCAGTGGTGTTCATGCCTTTACCTTCACGCGCTGATTGTACCCGGCGGCCGTCCCGGCTGCCGGACGGTATAATCAGCCTGACTGAAGCTCACACCGGAAGGTCCTGAATTGAACTTCTCGCTTCCGCCTGAACTGTTGCAACTGCAGCAGGTCGTACGCGATTACGCACGTAACGAACTGGCCCCGGCCGCGGCGCGGCTTGACCAGGAAGCCCAGTGGCCGGCTGAAGCCCTCACCGGACTGGCCGGACTTGGTCTGCTCGGAGTCATGACGCCGGAGCAGTACTCAGGAGCCGGCCTGGATGCGCTGGCGATGGTCACGGCTGTCGAGGAGATCGCCGCAGCCGACGCATCGGTGTCGACGATCATGGGCGTGACCAACGGTTTCCCGCAGAGCAGCCTGCTCAACTTCGGCACTGAACAGCAGCGGCAGGACTGGCTGCCGCTGCTCGCCTCAGGTGAATGGATCGGGGCGTTCTGCCTCAGTGAGCCGCACTGCGGCTCTGACGCCGCGGCCATCACGACCAGGGCTGTGAAGACCGCAGGTGGCTGGCTCATAAACGGAGAGAAAGCCTGGATCACCAGCGGGCGTGACGCTGACCTGTACCTGGTGCTCGCCCGCACCGATGAAGACGCCGGGGCGCGCGGCATCAGCTGCTTCGTCGTGCTGCGCGGCACTGACGGGCTCATCCCCGGTGAAGCGGAACGCAAGCTCGGTCAGCATGCGGCCGTAACGAGCGGGGTGACCTTCCGCGACTGCTTCGTACCGGACGGGCACCTGGTCGGCGAGCCGGGGCAGGGTTTCGTCATCGCCATGTCACAGCTCGACTCCGGCCGCATAAACATCGCCGCCCAGGCGGTCGGCATCGCCCGGGCGGCGTTCGAAGCAGCCCGGGACTACAGCGGTGAACGGGAAGCGTTCGGCCAGCCGATCCACGAGTTCCAGGGCGTGGGTTTCAGTCTGGCTGACATGGCCGTCAGGCTCGAATCCGCCCGGCTGCTGACCCAGAAAGCTGCCTGGCTGCGCGACCATGGTTACCGCGTCACGCGTGAAGCTTCCATGGCGAAGCTGTACGCCAGTGAGGCAGCCGGCTTCATAACCGATGCCGCGATCCAGGTTCACGGCGGTTACGGTTACTCGAGGGACTACCCGGTCGAACGGTACTGGCGCGACGCCCGGGTCACCCGTATTTACGAAGGAACCAGCGAGATCCAGCGTGTGGTGATCAGCCGCCAGCTCAGACGGGAGAGGGGTCGGGAATGATCGATTTCAGCCTCAGCGAGGAACAGAAACAGATCCAGTCGCTCGCGCGGCAGTTCGCCAGGGAGGTCATAGCCCCGGCGGCTCCGCTGCACGACCGGGACGAGAGTTACCCGGAAGAGGTCGTAGAACAGGCGTTCGGACTCGGGCTGCTCAACGTCGGCGTACCTGCTGAAGCGGGCGGCCTCGGTCTGGGCATGGTCGATGAAGTGCTCATCGGTGAGGAACTCGCCTGGGGCTGCATGGGCATTTACACGATACTCATGGCGTCGGAGCTCGGCATCACACCACTCGTCCTGGCGGGTACTGCCGAGCAGCACAAGAAGTTCCTCACGCCGCTGCTGGAGAAACCTTCCCTGGCGGCGTTCGCCCTGTCGGAAGCTGACAACGGCTCCGATGCGGCGGCCATGGGTACCCGCGCCGTGATCACCGACGACAGCATCGTCCTGAGCGGCAGCAAGATGTGGATAACGAACGGCGGCCTGGCTGACCTGACCGTGGTGTTCGCGACGACTGACCCGGAACTGGGCACGAAGGGAACGGTCGCGGTGATCGTGCCGCGCGGCACCCCCGGGTTCAGCCACAGCAAGCTGCATGGCAAGCTGGGCCAGCGCGCCTCGTACACCGCTGAACTGACGCTGGATTCCGTCGAGGTGCCGCGTGACCACCTCCTCGGCGACGTCGGATCCGGCTTCAGGATCGCCATGCAGACCCTCGACCGCACGCGGATCCCGGTAGCCGCTGGTTCGGTCGGCATCGCCCGCCGTGCCCTGGACGAATCGCTCGCCTACGCCGCAGAACGGCAGGCGTTCGGCCGGCCGATCTCGTCGTTCCAGGCGATCCAGTTCAAGCTCGCTGACATGAAGATCAGCCTGGAAACTGCGCGGCTCATGACGTGGCACGCCGCCTGGCTCGTCGATCAGGGGCTGCCGCACGCCCAGGCGTCCGCCATCGCCAAGGCGTACGCCTCGGACATCGCGTTCGATGCAGCCAACGAGGCCATCCAGGTTCATGGTGGCTACGGCTACATGAACGAGTACCCGGTCGAGAAGCTGCTGCGCGACGTGAAGCTCAACCAGATATACGAGGGAACAAACGAGATCCAGCGGATCGTCATCGCCCGCAGCCTGTTACGCTGAGGGACGCTGGAAAGAGGATTTTTCACGGACTGCCGCACCTGTGCGAACGGGGCCGGCGGAACAGGAGAACAGGTGAAGATCGCAACGATAGTGAGACAGGTGCCCGACGCCGAAGCGCGCGTCCGGGCGGCTGGAGGCAAGGTCGACCTGGACGGTGCCGCGTTCATCCTTGACGGCATGGACGAGTACGGGACCGAAGAAGCCCTGCGGCTGCGTGAAGGTGGTCTGGACGCCGAAGTGATCGTCTTCGCAGTCGGCCCCGCCCGCACCGAAGAGGCCGTACGCACCGCTCTGGCCATGGGCGCCGACCGGGCCGTGTTCGTCGAGACCGGTGCTGACGAGAACCTGGACGTGCTCGCCCAGGCTGCACTGCTGGCCGGACTGCTCAGGCAGGAAGGCGTCGAACTGGCGTTCGTCGGGGGCAAGCAGGCTGACTGGGACAGCGCGGCGCTCGGCGCAGCCCTGGCCGCGGAACTCGACTGGCCCCTGTCAGACTGGACCACCCAGCTGAACCTGAACGGCCGCGAACTGACCACCCGGCACGACACCGATGAAGGCAGTGAGCAGCTGACGATGCAGCTGCCGGCGGTCGTCACGACCCAGCAGGGCCTGAACGAACCGCGCTACCCGACGCTGCCGAACATTATGAAAGCCCGCCGTAAGGAACTGAAGACGCTCAGCCCGGCCGAAGCCGGGGCAGGCGCGTCCCGGACCGTGCGGCTCAGTGAAGAGATCGAAACCCGGGCGCGGCGCGGCGAGATCATCAGCGGTGACGCCGCCACGGCAGCACGTGAGCTCGTGCGCCGGCTGCGCGAGGAGGCGAAGGTACTGTGAGCAACCTGATCCTGGCAGAACAGCGTGACGGGACGCTGCGCAAGGGCGCGTTCGAGCTCGTCAGCGCGGCGCGGTCCCTGGGTGGCAGCCTGACCGCGCTCGTTACCGGTCCCGGTGCTGAGAACGCCGCAGCTGCACTGAGTGGCCTCGCGGACACCGTCCTGGTCGCTGGCGACGTTCCTGCCGGCAACCGTGCCGCGACAGTGACGGCCCTCGAAGCTGCGGCGCAACAGAGCGGTGCCAGCCGCATCCTGCTCAGTGCCAGCCGCTTCGGACAGGCTGCCGCACCGCAGCTCGCAGTACGTCTCGGTGCAGCCTTCCTGGAAGAGGCCGGTTCACTGAGCGAGGAAGGCGGCCGGCTGCGGGCGACACGGCTGTCGTACCTGGCACGCGTGACCGAGACGGTCGAGTCAGCAGCAGACCGTACGGTCATAAGCATCAAGCCGAACACCTGGGACGCCGCCGCTCCGGCTGAAGGTGCTGCTGCCCCACAGCCGCTCAGCGTCACCGTGCGCCCGCAAGACCTGGCGGTGACAGCCACTGACCCGCAGAAGGCCGCTGGCGGTCAGGTCAGCCTGGCTGAAGCTGCAGTCGTCGTCGCAGGGGGCCGGGGTCTCGGCAGTGCTGAATCGTTCAGCGAACACGTCGAAGGTCTGGCCAGCCGGCTCGGTGCCGCAGTCGGTGCGACCCGCGCGGTCGTGGACGCCGGCTGGCGGCCTTTCAGCGAGCAGGTGGGGCAGACCGGCAAGACGGTATCGCCCGGGCTGTACATCGCACTCGGCATCTCGGGTGCGGTTCAGCACCTCTCAGGCATGAACCGCTCGAAGGTCATCGTCACCATCAACCGTGACGCTGACGCACCGCTGTTCCGCATCAGCGACTACGGCATCGTCGGTGATGCGACCGAGATAGTCCCGGAACTGATCAGGGCGCTGGACGGCTGATACGGCAGGGGGGCAGGCCGGTGACATGCCGGCCTGCCCCCCTGAAGGAAGAACGTACGTACAGTCGTTCAGCGGCTGCGCAGAGCGGCTACACCCGGCAGCGGCCGGCCTTCCAGGAACTCCAGGGAAGCACCGCCCCCGGTCGAGACGTGACTGACCTGCTCAGCCAGGCCGGCGCGGTTCAGTGCAGCGACGGAGTCGCCTCCGCCGACGACCGTGAAGCCGGTGCTGGCTGCCACTGCCGCAGCCACCGCCATGGTGCCTGACTCGAAACCGTTCACCTCGAACACACCCATCGGGCCGTTCCAGAATATGGTGCGGGCTCCGCTCAGTCCGGCCGCGTAGGCGGCTGCGGTTTCGGGGCCGATGTCCAGCGCCATCAGCTCAGCAGGCACCGCATCAGCCGGGTGAACCGAACGGTCCGCTCCGGCTGAGATCTCAGTGGCACAGACGAAATCCACGGGCAGGTTGACCTGCACCCCCCGCTCAGCCGCGGCGTCCAGCAGGGCCAGGGCGGTATGGAAGTGATCCGGCTCAACGAGCGAACGGCCCAGCTGACCGCCGCGCGCCGCGATGAAAGTGCAGGCCATGGCGCCGCCGATGTGGATCACATCGACGAGCTCGAGCAGCCGTTCCAGCACCCCGATCTTGTCGGATACCTTGGCGCCGCCGATCAGCACGTGAAACGGCTTCTCGGCTTCGTCCACGAGCCGTGACAGTGCAGTGAGTTCAGCCTCGAGCAGCAGCCCGGCTGCCGCAGGCAGCAGTTCCGCGACTCCGACGGTGCTCGCGTGGGCCCGGTGGGCCGCACCGAAAGCGTCGTTGACGAACAGGTCGGCGAAGCCGGCCAGGGTCCGGGCGAGTTCAGGGTCGTTGGCCGTCTCACGCGGATCGAAGCGGGTGTTCTCGAGCATGGTCACGCTGCCCGGCTCAGCCTGGGCCACGAACGCCTGCTGTTCCGGTGTGGCAGGACCGTCCGCCGCCTGGTAACGCACTTCCTGGCCGAGCAGTTCAGCCAGGCGGGCCGCCACCGGCCCGAGGCGGGCAGCGGGATCAGGGCCTTTGGGCCGGCCCAGGTGGCTGAGGAGGAACAGGGAAGCCCCACCGTCCAGCAGCCGGCGCAGCGTCGGCAGTGCCGCCCTGATGCGGCTGTCGTCGGTCACCGTGCCGTCCCGGAGGGGCACGTTGAAGTCCACGCGCACGAGTACGCGCCTGCCGCTGACGTTCAGGTCAGCCAGCCTGCGGAAGCCTGCAGCCACCGGCTCAGGCCTTGAGCATGAGTTCGAGCACGTCCACCATGCGGCTGCTGTAGCCCCACTCGTTGTCGTACCAGACGAACACCTTGGCCATGCGGCCCATGGTGCGGGTCAGCTTGCTGTCGACGATGGCGGAGTGCGGGTTGCCGACGATGTCGCTGGACACCAGTTCATCGGTGCTGTACTCGATGACCCGGTCGAGCGGGCCTTCGGCAGCGGCGCGCAGGGCTGCGTTGAGCTCCTCGGCGCTCACTTCACGCTTCAGCATCATCGTCACGTCGGACAGTGAGCCGGTCGGGGTCGGTACCCGGACGGCCACACCGTCGAAGATGCCGTTGAACTGAGGCAGCACCTTGCCGACTGCCCGGGCTGCACCGGTGCTGGTCGGGATGATGTTGGTGGCGGCGTTGCGGGCGCGGCGCAGGTCCTTGTGTGGGGCATCCAGGATGTTCTGGTCGTTCGTGTACGAGTGGATCGTCGTCATCATCGCCTGCTCGACCCCGAAGTTCTGGTCGATGACGTTCATGACCGCTGCCAGGGAGTTGGTGGTGCACGACGCGTTGGAGACGACAGGGGACCGGTCCGGATGGAACTCCTGCTCGTTGACGCCGAGCATCACGTCGAAGTCGGAGTCGGGAGAGGGGGCGCTGATGAGCACCCGGCTGGCGCCGGCTTCCAGGTGCGCGGCGGCCTTCTCACGCTTCGTGAACAGGCCCGTCGATTCCACGACCGTGCTGACACCGTTCGCACCCCAGGGGATGCGGGCGGGGTCGCGCTCTGCGGTGACGATGATGCGGTGACCGTCGACGGTCAGACTGTTCTCATCGTGGCTTACCTCACCGCTGAACCGGCCGTAGGTGCTGTCGAACTTCAGCAGGTGCGCCAGTGTGGCGCTGTCCGTGAGGTCGTTGAGCACCTTCACACCGGTGTGAAGGCCACGCTCGTGAAGGATGCGGAAGATCTGCCGGCCGATGCGGCCGAACCCGTTGATGCCGATGCTCATTTGAAGCCTCCCTGACGTGGTACCCCGCCCGCATGAGCGGGGCACCCCTCGATATCGATACTACCGCCTGCCGCAGTGGGCCGCGGTCTGCTCAGTCCACTTTCGAGAGCGAGACGACGACTTCATGACCGTCGACCTCCTGCGTCTCGGTGTAAGAACCACTGCCCTCAGTGCTCAGCGTGTCCGCCAGCACCTCAGCAGCGATGTAATCGCTGAACTCCGTGAGTGAGTCAGCCAGTTCCGGTGCGGCGCTTACCACCAGGCTTATGCGGTCAGACACCTCGAGCCCGGCGTTCTTGCGGGCGTTCTGGATCAGCCGGACCAGGTCGCGGGCGTGGCCTTCACGGATGAGTTCCGGGGTCAGGCGCGTGTCGAGCGCAGCCAGGTAACCGGCGTTCTCGGCAGCGGCGTAACCTTCGGGGCTGCGGGCGTCCAGCAGGAACGCTTCAGGTTCGAAGCTGAACTCCTCTCCGCCCAGCACGACCTTCGTGTCGCGGCCTTCCCTGACGTTACGGGCGATCTCACGGCCGTCGGTCGCAGCGAGGAACGCCCGCAGCTCCGGGATATGACGGCCGATGCGTTTGCCGATGAGCGGCAGGTTGGGGCGGACGGTGTAATCGATGAAGTCGGCAGTCACGTCCAGGTAAGTGACCTTCTTGACGTTGAGCTCTTCGAGCAGGTCGTCCTCCAGCTGCCGCAGGCCTTCGAGCTCGGCTTCACTGCGGACCCGGACGAGCAGCTCCGGCAGCGGCTGGCGCGTCTTGACCGCGGAACCGGCGCGGGCGGAGCGGCCCAGTTCGACCACGCGCTGCAGTACCCGGACGCTGCGCAGGAGCGGTCCGTCGATCAGGGCCGTGTCAGCTTCGGGCCACTCGGACAGGTGCACGCTCTCAGGCAGGTCGGAGTCGAGTGACAGGGCCAGGTTCGAGTACAGCTCTTCAGCGATGAACGGGGTGAACGGAGCCAGCAGCCGGGCGGTGGTCAGCAGCGCTTCATGCAGGGTGGCGTAGGCGGAGTTCTTGTCGTCACCGTGGCCGCCCTTCCAGAAGCGGCGACGGTTGCGGCGCACGTACCAGTTGGACAGGTCATCGACCACGAAGTCACGGATGGCGCGGCTCGCTCCGGTCGCGTCGTAGCTCTCGAGCCGGGCAGTCACTTCACGGACCAGCGAATGGAGCTTCGCCAGCAGCCAGCGGTCGGCGAGTGGACGCTCGGCGGGCCGGGGGGCGGCAGCGAGATCGGGCCCGTCGAGGTTGGCGTAGAGGACGAAGAAGTAGTAAGTGCTCCAGAGGGTGTTGAAAAAGTCCCGCTGAGTGTCCTCG
>CAYPKV010000074.1:0-10674 GCA_964411415.1 uncultured bacterium | reverse complement strand
GCCAGCGTCGCGTAGCGGCTGTCCCATTTCGATGCAGCCTGGAACATCAGCATGGTCTTGCCCTCCGCATTGGCCCAGGCGGGCATGCCGTACATCGTCTTCGGCCTGAGGGTGGGCGCCAGTTCTCCGACCAGTGCATGGATGGTCTCGGCCAGGACCCGGTCCGCCTCCGGCATCGCGGCGATGGTGTCCAGGAGTTGTTTCTCCAGCTTCGCTCTGCCTTTGAGCTGGCCGGATTCCGCCTCAAGCTCGAGTTCCCTGACCCGGTCCTGCATCGCCTTGCGTTCTGCGTCTGAGAATGCCTTCTTCGCCTGCGCCATCTCAAGTCCTCCCGATCGTGAGCTCTGCGGTCATGCGGTCGTCCAGTTCTATGCCGGTCGCCCGGCGAACCGCGGCCTTCACTGGCAGTATGTAAGTCCCGTCTTTCGGCCACAGCGAGGTCGTCCACACAGTCTCGCCGATGCGGGCAGTTACGGGGATCATGCCCCAGCCGTACGTCACGAACGAAGACACCTGGCGGATCGACTCGCAGGCTTCAGGCGGCACGGTCAGGAAATGGAACGGTGCCGGGCCGCGCCAGTACCAGAGGACGCCATCGAAGCGCAGTTTCATGGGCACATGTTAGTGCAGGGCGTGCTACCTTACCCGGCAGATGCTGATCCGTGAAGCAGTGCCGGAGGATGCCGGGTCGATCGCCACGGTCCACGTCGCCTCCTGGCGCACTACTTACCGCGACCTGTTGCCCGCATCCGTCCTGGCGAACCTGTCTGTCGCCCGGCGCGAGGCGATGTGGCAGCAGGCTGCTGTGGCGATTCAGGCTGGGGAGAGCAGGTCGTGCCTGTACGTGGCCGAGGACGCGCAGGGCCGCATCATCGGGTTCGCGAATGCAGGGCCGGAACGTGAAGATGACGTCCCGTTCGACAGCGAGCTGTACGCCATCTACCTGCTCGAGGAACACCAGGGCAAGGGGCTGGGCCGGCAGCTCGTCGGTCATGTCGTGGGTTTCCTGCTGGAACGGGGTTGGAGCTCCATGCGGACTTGGGTGCTGAAGGGCAACCCCGCTGAACAGTTCTATCAGCGGCTGGGCGGGCAGCATTTCACGGAGAAAGAGACAGGCATCGCGGGTGTGCGGCGGCTCGAGATCGCGTACGGCTGGCGTGACATCAGGCCGCTCAGCTGAGTCGGCTGATCACGAACGGTGGCGCAGGACGCCAGCGCGTGGTCACGGCGCTGCTTCAGACTCCCGAGCTCTTCAGGAACTCCAGCAACGCCCGGCTTGCACGTGAGCACACCTCCGCCGGTGGGTGCAGCAGTATGAGCGGTCGCTGCATCTGCAGGTCGCGAACCGGGATGATCTTCAGCAGGCCGGCAGCCAGCTCACGCTCCACCGCCAGTCTCGAGATGAAGCCCGGGCCCAGTCCCTGCAGCACCGATTCCTTGGTCGCTTCGATGCTGCTGGTAACCACGGTCGTGTGGATGGTGACGCCGAAGCGGGCCAGGGCCAGCTCTGAGACGTGGCGTGTGCCGGAGCCGGCTTCGCGGCTGACGACTTTCAGGCCGTTCAGGTCTGCAGGCTTCAGGTCGGCCGCCGCTGTGAGTGGATGGTCCGGGGTCGTTACCAGCACCACCTCGTCTGTCGCGATGACGTGCTGCTCGAACTCCGGCAGTTCGGTGTCAACGGGAGTCTCAACCAGGGCGACCTCGACCGTCCCCTCGCGCAGCAGGTCGAGGATGTCAGTCGAGTTGTGCGCCAGCAGCTGCAGGTCCAGGTGCGGATGCAGCTGGCGGAAGCGGGCGAGCAGGCGGGGCAGCAGGTAGGTGGCGATCGTCAGGCTGGCGCCGACCGCGATCTGGCCGATCTGGGCGCCACGCACCTTGAGGCCGACCCGTTCAGCACCTGCCAGGGCGCGCTCCAGCGCCTGCGCATGCGGCAGAAGCGCCTCACCGGTCGGTGTCAGCTGGACGCCCAGCCGGTGTCGCTGGTAAAGGGGCTCGCCGATCGCTGCGGTCAGCAGGCGCATCTGCAGCGAGATCGCCGGCTGGCTCCGGTGCAGCGATTCGGCCGCGGCAGAGATGCTGCCGAGGCGGGCGATGCGCGCGAAGCTGAGCAGGTGCTCCGGGTTCACTGTCGCCACGACTGAATGATATCAGCTGAGCTTATGCACCTGACAATAAGTGTCATTTGACTGATAACAGGTGCGCTGCATAGCCTTTGTGGATGCGACTTGAGCTGCGGTCCCTGGCTGCGGAAGGCCGGTTACCTGGCCTGCTGCTGACGGGGCTGCTGGCAGGTGCGGCCCTGCTGCTGGCCCAGCTGCCGGGACTCAGCCTGGCCGGGCCGCTGGGTCTGGCGCTGCTGCTCGGCGTCGGCTGGCGCCTGACCCTCGGGCTGCCGGCCGTGACCGTACCGGGCGTCCGCTTCTCGGCAGCGACGCTGCTTCGCCTCGGCATCGTCCTGCTGGGTGTGCGCCTTGACTTCGGCCTGCTCTACACTTCGGGCGCCCGCATGCTGCTGCTCGTGCTGCTGGTCATCACCGCAGGCCTCATCGGGATAGTGGCGCTGGGGCGGCTGTTCAGGCTGCCTGGTCGCCTCACCTGGCTGCTGGCGGTGGGCAGTTCCATCTGTGGGGCCTCGGCGATCGCGGCCGCCGCCCCGCTGGTCCGTGCCGAGGACAGTGAGGTCAGCCAGGCGGTCGGCATCATCAGCGTGCTCGGAGCCCTGGGAGTGCTCGCTTACACACTGCTGGAACCGGTGCTGCAGCTGGGACCGCTCCTGTTCGGCATGCTCACCGGCTCGACCCTGCAGGAAGTCGGTCACGTACTGGCCGCCGGCGCGGTCGGTGGCGGAGCTGCCCTGGATGTCGCCAGTGTCACCAAGCTGACCCGCGTCGCGATGCTGGCGCCGGTGCTGGTCGCGGTCAACCTGCTGATGCGCCGTGAGGCCGGCGCTCTCGTCGCCAGGCCGCCACTCGTGCCCTGGTTCCTGATCGGCTTCCTCGCTGTCGGTATCGCTACCAGCCTGGGGCTCATACCTGAAGCGCTGCGGAGCCTGCTGCAGACCGGCAGCCTGCTGCTGACGGCACTCGCCATGGCTGCCATCGGCCTGCGCATCGAACCGGCTGCGTTCAGGCAGTCCGGTGGAAGGGCCGTCGGCGTCGCGGCGCTGGGCTTCCTGCTGCTCGTCGGCGTCGCCGCGCTGTTCCTCTTCGTGTTCCGGTAACGTCCGCTGCGCTATCGTTGCAGCGTGCGCCAACCGTGCACGGGGGAGAACCATGAACAGAGCCCGCTACCTTCGACTCGGAACGACTGCTCTCGCACTGTCAGGTGTGCTGTTCGCACTGTTCCCGCTGACCCGTCCCTGGCAGGACGCCGCCGGCACCGACGCCGGCCTGGTTGCCGCCGCCCTGGACAGCTGGTGGGTTCCGGCGCACCTGTCCGGAGCGCTGGGGTTCCTGCTTTTCGCTTTCGCTTCCACTGCGGTGCTGGGTGTGATCATGAAAGGCCCCGGCGAGCCCGCGGCCAGGTCCATGGCGCTCCTGTCGATGCTGGGCGCGGGGCTGATCCTGCCTTTCTACGGTGCGGAATCGTTCGGTCTGCACGCGGTTGCCGCCGCTGACGGACTGAGCGACGCAGCCAAAGCCGTGATCATGGAGTCGATCCGCAGCGGGCCGTACGCCCTGACGACCTTCGGGGCCGGGCTGGTCATCATGGCTGTCGCCGGCATCTGCCTGGCGATCTCGATCAGCCGGCTGAAGGAAGGTTCAGCAGTGCCAGCCATCGCTGTTGCAGTGCTGCTGTCCCTGTACCTGCCGCAGTTCTTCGGGCCACCCTGGTTGCGTATCGGCCACGGAGTACTGCTGGGGATCAGTCTGCTGGCGCTCGCCGCGTGGCACAACTCGGTGGCTCAACGCCGCCTGCAGCAGGGCTGACCGTCCGGGAACATGCAGTCTGAATGGGCGCCGGGCTCGGTTTTCAGCTCCGCAGCGAAGGATCGAGCAGGTCACGCAGGCCGTCGCCGAACAGGTTGAACCCGAACGACACCAGCAGGATCGCGAAGCCCGAGAACACGCTCGGCCACGGCGACAGCAGCATCGTGTCGCGGCTGTCGGCCAGCATGAGCCCCAGCGATGGTGTGGGCGGCTGGGTACCCAGACCCAGGAACGACAGTGAAGCCTCGACCAGTATGGCGGTCGACAGTGACAGTGTCAGCTGCACCAGCATGGGCGCGGCGATGTTGGGCAGCACGTGCTGCAGCAGCACCCGGTAACCGGGGGCGCCCAGGGCACGCGCGGCGGACACGTAGTCCCAGGACAGGATGGTGAGGCTGGGTCCGCGGGCCATGCGCGCGAAGATCGGCAGGTAGACGATGCCGATGGCCAGAGCCACGTTGAAGCTGCCCGGGCCGAGCACCGCCAGGATGCCGATGGCCAGCAGGATTATCGGGAAGGCCAGCAGGATGTCCATCATCCGCATGATGATCCGGTCGGTCCAGCCGCCGTGGTAGGCGGCGAGCAGGCCGAGCAGCGTGCCGAACACCGCGGCGATGCCGACGGCGGAGAAGGCGATACTGATGCTGGAACGGAAACCGAACAGTATGCGTGAGAACGTGTCGCGGCCGAAGTGATCGGTGCCGAGCAGGTGCTGGCCGCTGGGCGCCTGGAAGCGCTCGCGGATCACCTGGTCGAACGGCGAGTGGGTGCTGAGCCAGGGTGCGGCGATCGCGGCGATGGTCACGATGACGCAGATGAGGAAGCCGGTGAAAGCAGCCGGGTTGCCGCGCAGGCGCGACCAGAACGAACGGGGAGCGCTCATCAGCTGTACTCCACCCTGGGGTCGATCCAGGCGTAGGCCAGGTCAACGAGCAGGTTCACGAACACGAATATGGCTGTCACCACCAGGATGATGCCCTGGACGAGCGGGTAGTTGCGCTCGTTGATCGCGCCGATGGCCAGGCGGCCCAGGCCGGGGATGGCGAACACCTGCTCGATCACCACGACGCCGGACAGCATGTAACCGAGCTGCACGCCGATGACGGTGACCACGGGGATGAGCGCGTTACGCAGGGCGTGCCGGTAGAACAGTGTGCGGTTGCCTACACCCTTGGCGCGGGCGGTGCGGATGTAGTCCTGGTTCAGAACTTCAAGCAGGCTGGAGCGCAGGATGCGGGTGAGGCCCGCGATCATCGGCAGTGACACGGCGATGACCGGCAGGATCATGCGCAGCAGGTTGCCGCCCGGGTCTTCCGCGAACGGAACGTAACCGATGGTCGGCCAGCGGGGCAGGTACAGGGAAGCCAGGTACAGCATCATCACGCCCAGCCAGAACGACGGCACGGTCAGGCCGACGATGGTGCTGACGCGCACGAGCGTGTCCGCCCAGCCGCCGCGGGCGCGGGCGGCCAGCATGCCCAGCGGGAACGAGACGACGATGGCGGTCAGCACACCGAGCAGCGTTATCTGCAGGGTGACCGGCAGGCGGTCCCGGATCTCCAGGCTCACCGGCCGGCCGGTCCAGATGCTGTTGCCGAAATCACCGCGCAGGACCCCGCCGATCCACTGCAGGTACTGCTCGTGCAGCGGCAGGTGGAGGCCTAAGCTCCTGCGCAGGTTTTCGATACGCTCGGGCGTGATGTCGGTGTTCGCACCGAGCATGATGGCAACTGCGTCACCCGGGATCATCCTGAGCATCAGGAACACCAGGATGGACACTCCGAGGAGTACGAAGATCAGGTCCAGCAGGCGCCGGATGGTGTAGCTGAGCATCAGGCTCTGCGGCTCCCGGGTGACGACAGCAAGGTCAGTCGAACTTCACGTTGCGGATGTAACGCAGGCCGCCGCTGGCGATCTGCTCGAAGCCGCTGACGCCCTCACCGAGCGCGCTGAACAGCGTGCCGTAGGCGACGTGGGCGATCGGTCCTTCGCAGGCGAGCAGGTGCTGCAGCTCGGCGTAGATCTCCTGGCGCTGGGCGTGGTCGGTGTTGGTGCGGCCGGCGTCCAGCAGCTCATCGACACGGGCGTCGCTGTAGTTGAAGACGTTGGTCGAACCGTCGGTGATGAAGGTGCGGTGCAGGTAACCGTCGGGGTCGACCGAGCCGCCGTTGAGGCTGACGAAGGTGTCGAACTCCGAGTTGGTCCAGTTCTGCACGAAGGTGCCGAACTCAGCGACGTTTATGGTGACGTCGAAGCCGGCGCGTTCCAGCTGGGCCTGCAGCACCTGGGCGGTGTCCAGGACGACCTGCATGGTGCTGAAGGTCAGGATCTCGAAGGAGATGGTGCCGTAACCGGCCTCTTCGATGAGGGCACGGGCCTGGGCGGGGTTGTGCTGGTAGCAGGCGTACTCGTCGACGGGCACGGCCCAGTCGGTGAGCGCGGGGCTGAGAGGACCGCCGGGAACGCCGTTGCCGAAGTGGACGGCCTCGACGATCTCTTCACGGTCGATGGCCAGGTTGATGGCCTGCCGGACGACCGGGTCGTTGAACGGCTCGCGCTCCACGTTCATGCCGAGCAGGGTGTAGCTCATGTCCTGCACGCCCAGCAGGGTGACGCCGGGGGTGACGCTCAGCACTTCAGCGGCGGCGGGCTCGACGGTCGGCAGCAGGTGGTAGGTGCCGTTGCGCAGGCCGGCGACGCGGGTGGAGCTTTCCGGAACGATGTTGTAGCGCACCGCTTCCACGCCGGGTTCACCGGGGCGGTAGTAATCCTGGTTGGCTTCCAGGCGCAGGTAAGTGTCAGGCACGTGCTCGACCAGCTTGAACGGGCCGGTACCGACGGCGTTCTGCTGCAGGTCACCGAACTCTTCGACGACCTCCTGCGGGACGACCGTCAGGTTGGCGAGGTTGGATACGAACGGAGCGAACGGACCGCTGAGGGTGAAGACGACGGTGTGATCGTCAGTGGCCTCGGCGCCGGCCACCTGAGCGAAACGGCTGGCCTGGGGTGAGGCGGTCTCGGGGTCCAGGATGCGTTCGAGCGACCAGACCACGTCAGCGGCGGTCAGGTCACGGCCGTTGTGGAACTTCACGCCTTCGCGGATGCTCACGGTGTAGGTGAGGCCGTCGTCGGACACTTCGTAGCCGGTGGCGAGTGCGGGCTCGAGCTGCAGGTCCGAGTTCAGTTCGAACAGGGCGTCGTATATCTGGCCGATCACAGCGAAGCTGGAGAAGGCCGTGACCTTGTGCGGGTCCAGGCCGGCCGGCGAGGAGTCGACGGCGACTTCGAGCGTCTGAGCCTGGGCCAGGCCAGCGCACAGGAGGAGAACCAGGGCGAATCTCTTCATAACCTACCTCCGGGTGAATCACTACTGAGTTCCGGACGCCGCCGGGTCGGCAACGCCGTCTGTTACAGCGGAATCGACTATAGCACCGGTTACGGTACCGGTTCCCGTGATTTTCGCAGCAGCAGTTCGTCCAGACCGGGCGCCACATAGTCACCGATCGTGCCGACAGTGTGGTAACCATGCCGCAGGTAGAAGCGCTGCGCACCTTCGTTACTGCTGTTCACCATCAGGAACATGTCTTCGGCCTGAGCGAACACCAGCTGTTCAGCCAGCTGCAGCAGCCGCCCGCCCAGGCCGCTGCCCTGGCTGGCCGCGTCCGTGACCAGGAGCCGCAGGTAACCACTGCGGCCGAAAGCGCCTCGCAGCTGGAACCAGACGAGCCCCAGAACCTCGGTGCCTGCCGCAGCGACGTGCACTTCCTCAGCACGCTCCAGCGCCGCTGCCAGCGATCTTTCCAGGCCCGCCGCGGTCAGACCGTACGGTTCGAAGAGCGGCTGGCCATCGATCAGCGCTGCAGCGGCCGCCAGGTCGCTTGCCCGGGCGGGCCGGAGCGTGACGTTCACCGGCCCAGCGGGCGCAGCAGCTTGCCGGCCACTACCGCGTGCCTGGCACCCGTGGCGCTCGGCAGCGTGTTCGCGTGACCGTGACAGCCGTAGTAAGCCATCACGGCGAAGGCCAGGGCTTCGCGGTCGCGCGCGTCCAGGCCGGCCTCGCTGAAGGTGCGTACGGGGAACGGCAGGAGTTCCTTCAGCTTGCGCATGAGTACCGGGTTGAAACTGCCCCCGCCGGCTACCAGCAGCTCGTCCGGCTGCACCGGCAGCTGCGAGTAAGCCAGGGCGACGCTGTGGGCGGTGAACGCGGTCAGGGTGGCGATCAGGTCGTCACTGCTCAGCCCGGCTGCCAGCTCCGCTGAGCCGGTTTCCGGCAAGATCACGTCCAGGGTGAACACCTCGCGGCCGGTCGTCTTCGGTGCCGGCAGCTGCAGGTACGGGTGGGCCAGGAGTTTTGCAAGCAGTTCCGTGTTGACGGTGCCGCGGGCCGCTGCCGCGCCGTCCCGGTCGAGTTGCTGGCCCAGGAAACGTTCCGCGGCTTCGTCGATCAGGCAGTTGGCGGGTCCGGTGTCGAAGGCGATGACCTTGCCGGGATCCAGGTCAGCCGGCAGGAAGGTCAGGTTGCTGATGCCACCCAGGTTGTGCACGGCGCGGTTGACGCCTGCTTCGCCGTAAAGTTTCAGGTCGCCGAACGGCACCATGGGTGCGCCTTCGCCACCGGCCGCCATGTCTGACTGTCGGAAGTCGCTCATGACGGGCACGCCCAGCCGCTCGAGCGTCAGCGCAGCCTCGCCGATCTGCAGGGTCGACTTCACCTGCCAGCCGCGCTCCGGTTCGACGCGGGGCACGTGATATATGGTCTGGCCCGACAGCGCCACCAGGTCCGGTTTGACGACCGCGGCCACCTGGGCGCACAGCTCCGCCCAGTGCGCACCGACCTGATGATGCGCCTGGGTGATGGTCAGCACGTCCGAGGTCGCCGGGTTCAGGCTGGCGGTCAGCCGCTGCCGCAGATCGGCAGGATAGGGGAGCTGGTCGCGGTGCAGCACGTCCCAGTGCAGCTGGCCGTCCCGGTCATGCAGCCGTGCGCAGACGGCATCAGCTCCGTCGAGTGAGGTGCCGGTCATGACGCTCAGGACGTTCATCGGTTCAAACTGGTTGCTCAACGGGGCTTCCTTTCATGGTTGGGCGCATGCACGGCCAGGCGCAGTTCGCTGATCCCCGTGCGGGCGTGCCGGTCCGGGTTGACGCGGTTGGTTAGCAGCACGGTGAACTGCCCAGCTGTCGGGTCTATCCAGATGGACGTGCCGGTGAAGCCCGTATGGCCGTAGCCGGGGATGTCGCCTGCGAACGAACCCGGGTGGGCGAGTGACCAGCCCAGGCCGCGCGGTTCACCGGTCACGGTGACTGACTGCTGCTTCAGCGCCTCCTGCAGCAGTTCCGGCGATCCCAGGCGCGGATCTGAATCCAGCCATGCCTGCGCGTACTTGCCCAGGTCGGCGGCGGTGCCGAACAGGCCGGCGTGCCCGGCGACGCCTTCCCAGGCGCAGGCGTTCTCGTCGTGAACCTCGCCGACCAGCAGTCGGTTGCGCCAGCCGCAGTACTCGGTGGGAGCATAAACAATGTTAAGTGCACGGGAGCTCACGGCGCCGCCAGCCAGCCCCGGAAACCCCGTACCCTCCATCCCAAGCGGCCTGAACACGTGTTCCTCCACGTACCGGTCGAGCCGCTGCCCGGTCACCCGTTCTACGAGCGCGCCCAGCAGCATGAAACCGAGGTCGCTGTATACGGCCGGGCCGCCCTGGTCACGAACGGGCGACTGCAGGACGCGGCCCAGCGCCAGGAGCCGGTCACGCGTCTCGGTGAACAGCGGCACCCAGTTCGGCAGGCCGGAGTTGTGGGCCAGCAGCTGCCTGACCGTGCTGTCAGCGAGCGAGGGTTGCTGGAACCAGCCGGCGTTGCTGAACCAGTGGCGCAGGGGCCGGTCCAGCTCGAGCTCGCCGCTGGAAACCAGCTGCAGTACGGCCGGCAAAGTCGCTACGACCTTGGTCAGTGAAGCCAGGTCGTAGCGGACATCCGCGGTCACTGCCGCGCCGCCTGCGGTCAGCCGGCCGAACGGTGCCGGCTGACCGCCTGACTTGAGCAGAACACCGCCGGGGGTGGCCTCTTCCAGGGAGCTGACAACTGAGTTCACAGTCATCAGGCTAGCAGAGCAGTTACTGCGCTGCGCCCTGTTCCAGCTCCTCCAGCACGGCGCTGATGAAGATCTTGCCGGTGACCAGCATCGACCGCTCGTCGACGTCGAAGCGCGGGTGGTGGTGCGGGTAAGTGGCGTTCAGGTCGGGGTTGCCGCCGCCGGTGAAGAAGAACGTGCCGGGTACCTTCTGCAGGTAGTAGGCGAAGTCCTCACCACCCATCGTCGGCTGCTGGGCCAGGACGTTCTCTTCGCCCAGCAGTTCCTGTGCGATGCGGGTGATGCGGGCGGTCTCGGCCGGGTGGTTGTTCACGGCAGGGTAACCGCGCCGGTAGTTCAGCGTTCCCTGCGCCCCGAGTGCGGAGCAGACCTGTTCGACCATGCGTTCCATGGCTGCGATGGTGTGCTCCTGGACCTCCGGGTCGAAGGTGCGGACGGTGCCCAGCAGTTCGACCGTCTCGGGGATGACGTTGAAGGCGTTGCCGGCATGAAGTGAGCCGACGGTGACGACGACTGATTTCAGCGGGTCGGTCTGGCGTGAGACGATCTGCTGGAACGCCAGGATGAGGTGGCTGGCCACGACGATCGGGTCGACTGCGGTGTGGGGCATCGCACCGTGGCCGCCCTTGCCGCGGATGGTCACTTCGAACGAAT
>CAYPKV010000073.1:0-10685 GCA_964411415.1 uncultured bacterium | reverse complement strand
TGTCTGCTCGTACCTGCTCATCGGCTTCTGGTACCGCGACCGCCTCAACGCCAACGCGGCCCGCAAGGCGTTCATCGTCAACCGCATCGGTGACGTCGGCTTCCTGCTCGCCATGTTCATGACCTGGCAGACCTTCGGAACCTTGCAGATCAGTGCCGTCATGCAGGCCGCCCCGCTGCTGGCCTACGGCTCCGTCACCCTGACCGTCATCGGTGTGCTGTACATGCTCGCCGCTGCCGGCAAGTCCGCGCAGCTGCCGCTGCACGTCTGGCTTCCCGACGCCATGGCCGGCCCCACGCCGGTCTCAGCCCTGATCCACGCCGCGACGATGGTCACGGCCGGCGTCTACCTCATCGCCCGCAGCGCCCCGCTGTTCACCCACGCGCCTGAAGCTTCAGCAGTCGTTGCCTGGGTGGGCGCTCTGACCGCGCTCATCGCCGCCTTCAGTGCGCTGGCACAGACGGACATCAAGAAGATCCTGGCCTGGTCGACGATCAGTCAGCTCGGCTTCATGTTCGTAGCTGTCGGCAGTGGTGCTTACTGGGCCGGCATCTTCCACGTGTTCACACACGCTTTCTTCAAGGCGCTGCTGTTCCTGGCGTCCGGATCGGTCATCCACGCGCTGGGCGGCGAACAGGACATCGGCCGTATGGGTGGCCTGGGCCGCCGGATGAAGATAACCGGCACGACTGCCCTGATCGGCACCCTGGCGATCGCCGGGGTCCCGCTGCTGTCCGGTTTCTTCTCCAAGGACGCGATCCTGCTGCACACCCTCACAGGTGAGCTGCTGCTCGACTACGGTCCCGTCGCCCTCTACACGGTGCTGATCATCACCTCGGTCCTGACCGCCTTCTACATGTTCCGCTGGTACTGGCGTGTGTTCGCAGGGGAGACCCGCATGGCTCCCGCTGCGTTCGAACGGGTACATGAAGCACCTGCCAACATGACCGTGCCCCTCATCGTCCTGGCATTCCTCAGCGTCGTTGCCGGCTGGATCGGCCTGCCGCAGTTCCTCGCCCGCAACTTCTTCGCTGAGTGGCTCGAACGCCCGCTTGCTTCGGCCGCCACGTTCAGTCACCTGTCCGTTGCCGCTGAGTGGCTCGTCATCCTCGGTTCGGTGCTCGCAGCCGCCGTCGGCCTCGGCATCGGCTGGTGGCTGTACGCCCGCGGGCGCCAGGACGTCGCCGAACGACTCGGCAGCTCCGCGCTTGGCACCGCCTCGCGTGAAGCACTCGGCGTCGATGCGGCTTACGACCGCGTGATCGTCAGGCCGCTCACCGGGGTCAGCCAGGGTGTCTCCCTGCTCGACAGTGAAGTCGTCGACCGCGGCATCACCGGCGCGACCGGTTACACAGGCTTCCTCGGCAGGGCAGTGGTCCTGCTTCAGAGCGGCTACGTGCGGCTGTACGCCTGGCTGATGCTGGCGGGCGTAGCGGTCCTGGCCCTGCTGGTTCTGCTCAGTGGAGTGTACGCATGATCCTGTCACTGCTCCTGATCCCGCTGCTGGCTGGCGCGTTCCTGACCGTCTGCCGCAGCACCCTGCTCGCCCGCCTCATCGCCCTGGCTGCAGCTGCTGCCACGCTCATCGTCGCCCTCGCCACCGAACCCGGTACCGCGCTCAGCCTGCCCTGGCTGCCTCAGGCCGGCGTCGGTATAGACCTGGCCTGGAGCGGAGCCGGCCGGGTGCTGACCACCACCGCTGCTTTCGTGCTGGTGCCGACCGTCTGGTACTCCGGCTTCCGGGTGACCCACCGCACCGGGGTGTTCCTGGGACTGCTGCTCATAATGCAGTCGTTCCTGAACGTCATGTTCCTGTCCCAGGACCTGCTCGTCTTCTACATCGGCTGGGAAGCCGCGCTCATCCCCAGCGTCATCATGCTCGGCGTCTGGGGCGGTTCCGGCAAGCGCAGGGCCGCGATGAAGTACCTGATGTACGCCGTCACCGGCTCGTTCCTGATGCTCGTCTCGATCATCGCGACGAAGCTCATGTCCGGTGCCGCGAGCTTCCACGTGAGCGACCTGCTGCCAGCCACGGCGAGCCTGCCGGCCGGCACCCAGGTTCTGCTGTTCCTCGGTTTCAGCGCAGCCTTCGCAGTGAAGCTGCCGCTGTTCCCGCTGCACGCCTGGCTGCCTGACTTCCACGAGCAGAACCACCCTTCCGGCGCTGCTGACGTCGCCGGCACCCTGTACAAGTCCGGTGCGTTCGGCTTCTTCGCCTGGGCCATCCCGCTCCTGCCGGTCGGTGCAGAACTCGTCGGCCCGTGGCTGCTCGGACTCGCGGCCTTCACCGCCATCTACGCCGCCCTGGCCGCCATCGCCCAGTCTGAACTCAAGCGTCTGCTTGCCTACGCCTCGCTGTCCCACATGGGCATCATCGGTGCCGGCGTGTTCAGTCTGCAGACCGAAGGCATGAACGGCGCGATGCTGTTGCTGGCCGCCCAGATGGTGTCTACGAGCGCCCTGTTCCTGCTGGCCGGCATGCTCGGCGAACGGCGCGGCACCTTCGAACTGGACGCCTACGGCGGTATAGCCCGCAGCGCCCCGGCGCTCGCCGGCTTCACGCTGTTCGCGATCTTCGCCAGCATCGGGGTGCCCGGACTGGGCAACTTCCCGGGTGAGTTCTTAAGCCTCATGGGCGCGTTCATGAGCAGCCCCGTTCCCGGAGTGCTCGCCACGCTGGCGGTCATAGCCGCCGGCGTGTACGGCGTCAACATGTACCAGCGCCTGTTCCAGGGACCGGAGGCCCGGCCCGCCGGTGAACTGCGCTTCGCTGAACTGCTTACGGTGCTCCCGCTTGCCCTTGGCATCATCTGGTTCGGCATCGCGCCGGCAACCGCGGTGAACAGCATCGCGGAAGACACCGCCCGCAACCGCGGACAGCTCGAACTCGTGCTTGAGCAGCCCGGCGGGGCTGTTCTGGCCGAGCTGCCGGAGGAGGCACGATGAACGCGGCCGACATCAACGTCAACTGGCTGGTCCTCAGCCCGGCTCTCACCCTGCTGATCACCGCCGCCATCGCACTCATGTACGGGCTCGGTGACCGGGACAGCCGCGCCGGCGCTGGCATCGCCCTGGTCGGTGCCGTTTTCGCCGGCATCCTGAATTACTCCCTGTTCCGGGCTGACGACACCAGCGCCTTCAATGGCCGCTTCCTGGCAGACGGCATGGCCACTTCGATCAACTTCGTCATCCTGGCCGGCCTGGCCCTGGCGGTGCTGATCTCCTGGAACTACCTGCGCCGCAGCGACCTCGAGCAGCCGGAGTATTACCCGCTCATGCTGCTGGCAGCCACGGGTGCCATGGTCATGACCGCGGCCGGCGACGTCATCACGATGGTGCTCGGCCTCGAGATCATGTCACTCGCCGTTTACGTGCTGACCGCCTGGCGGCCCGGCCGTACTGCGGCGGCCCGCAACAGCCAGGAAGCCGGCATGAAGTACTTCCTGCTCGGCGCCACCGGTTCGGCAGTGTTCATATACGGTATCGCGCTGACCTACGGCGCCACCGGGTCCTTCAGTTACGCGGGCATTGCTGCCGCAGCGCAGGATCCCGCGTTCAGCCAGCCGCTGCTCCTCGGAATCGGCGCCCTGTTCCTGTTCGCAGGCCTGGGTTTCAAGGCCGCCATCTTCCCGTTCCACCAGTGGGCCGCTGACGCCTACACCGGCGCACCGACGCCGGTCACTGCCTTCATGAGCGTGGTCGTCAAGACCGCTGCGTTCGCAGCCCTGCTGCGCATGGCCGCACAGTTCCTGCCGCTGTCCTCGCCGGCGCTGTTCGAGATCATCGCCTGGCTCGTCGGTCTGACGATGGTCATCGGTAACTTCTCCGCTCTGGCGCAGAACGGCATCAAGCGCATGCTCGCCTGGTCATCCGTCGCTCATGCCGGTTACCTCGGCCTGGCAGTGCTGGCCGCGGGCGAGTCCGGCATCCAGGCTGCGACGTTCTACCTGCTCGCCTACACGCTGATGACGGCAGGAGCGTTCGCGGTACTGGCCCGGGTGACTGACGCCGAAGACGGTGGCGACACGCTGCAGCACTTAGCCGGTCTCGGCCGGCGCCGCCCGGCCCTGGCGCTCGGCCTGACCCTGTTCATGCTGAGCCTGGGCGGCATCCCGCCGCTCGCCGGTTTCGCCGGTAAGTTCCTCGTGTTCAGCGCCGCCATCCAGGCTGGCTGGATCGTCCTGGCCGCAGTGGGCATCCTGACGAGTGCCGTCGCGCTGTACTACTACTTCCGGGTCGTCCGCTACATCTACTTCGAACCGAGCAGTGAGCTGGCCCTGCCGGAAGCCCGTGACCGGGCCGGCGGTCTCGCCGTGGCACTCGCTGCCGCAGGCATCGTCGTACTGGGAGCCTTCCCGTTCCTGTTCTGAGTAAGGGACATACGGAACTGGCCCCGGAGCAGCACTGCTCCGGGGCCAGTTCTCATTGCTGCCGTACGGCTCAGCCGAGCAGCCGGGTTATCCGGTCGATCGCTTCCTGAACGCGGTCGAGGCTCGTGGCGTAGGACAGCCTGATGCGGCCCGGGGCATGGAAGTCACCACCAGGCACGACAGCGACATGTGCCTCGCTCAGCAGCCGCATGGCCGCCTCGTGGTCATCAGCAGCGATGCGGCTGGCATCCGCCATGACGTAGAACGCCCCCTGCGGCATCGGCGTGTGCAGACCGAGGCGATTGAGGCCTTCGACCAGCACGTCACGACGCTCCCGGTACGCTTCACGCGTCTCCGCCTGGAACGCAGCGGTCTCGGCAGTCATGTTGAGCGCCGCCACTGTGGCATGCTGCGCCACGGCGTTGGCGTTGCTCGTCACCTGACCCTGGATCTTGATCATCTGACTGATCAGGTTCTTCGGGCCGGCACCCCAGCCAAGGCGCCAGCCGGTCAGGGCGTAACCTTTCGAGGCACCGTGGATGATCAGGGTGTGATCCGGAGCGTAGGTCGACGGGTTGGTGAACTCCCCGTCGTAAACGAGGTGCTCGTACAGTTCGTCGCTGAACAGCCACAGGTCGTGTTTGACCGCGATCTCAGCGAAGCGGCGGATCACTTCACGCGGGTAGACCGCGCCGGTCGGGTTGCTCGGCGAGTTCAGCACGATCACCTTCGTACGGTCGGTGATGAGCGACTCCAGCTGATCCGGGTCGGGGATGAAGCCGTCTTCGGCGCGGGAGGGCAGGTACACGCTCCTGCCGCCCAGCATCTCCACCTGAGCGGGGTAGGACACCCAGAACGGCTCAGGGATGATCACCTCGTCACCAGGTTCGAGCACAGCGGCGAAACCGTTGTACAGCACCTGCTTGCCACCGGTGGACACGATGATCTGGTCGGCTCCGAAGTCCAGGGCGTTCTCGCGCTGGAACTTCGACACGATGGCACTGCGCAGCTCAGGGGTTCCCTGGGTGGCCGTGTACTTGGTGATGCCCCGGTCGATCGCCTCGTGGGCGGCCGCCAGAACGTGAGCCGGCGGCTGGAAGTCCGGCTCGCCGGCGGTCATGGCTACGACGTCAACGCCACTGTTCCTGAGTTCCAGTGCCCTCGCGGTGAACGCCAGGGTTGACGATTCCTTGAGCTTCTCGATCTTGCTGGAGATGCGCGGCATTATGCCTCCCGTTCTTTGGTTAAGCAGCGGGCCCGGAGCCGCTCAGCAAGCGGAACCGGGCCCGGAAGAAGTTCAGGACCGAAAGGTCAGAGCAGTTCTTCGGGACGGAAGAAGATCGAGATCTCGCGTTCGGCGGTCTCGGGGGCATCCGAGCCGTGCGCGACGTTCTCGTCGAGCGTGGTGGCGAAGTCACCACGGATGGTGCCGGGGGCGGCATCCTTCGGGTTCGTTGCGCCCATGAGCTTGCGCCACTCCAGGATGGCGTTCTCGCCCTCCAGGACCATGGCCACGACCGGACCGCTGGTGATGAACGAGACGAGGCCCTCGAAGAACGGCTTGCCGCGGTGCTCACCGTAGTGGGTCTCGGCGGTCTCGCGGCTGATGACCAGCTGCTTGAGTCCGACGATGCGGAAACCCTTCTGCTCGATGCGGCGGATGAGTTCGCCGGTGAGGCCGCGTTTGACACCGTCGGGTTTGATCATTGCGTAGGTACGTTCGATAGCCATAGCGCAAGAATGTTACCACGCCACCTGCGCCGGCAGCACAGTCGCTGGCCGGGCAGCGGCGCCTGTTAAGTGGCATGATTGGCCCCAGCCGCTGCCCGGACAGCGATGCAGTACTTCAGGAGGACACGATGCCTTATCAGAACGTTCCAGACATCCAGCCGGAAGAAGCCCAGGCGAGGCTGAAAGAAGGCGCGCTGCTGCTTGACGTGCGCCGTCACGACGAGTTCGCGGAAGCCCGCATCCCCGGCTCCGTGCTGATCGTGCTGGATGAACTTCAGGCCCGCGTATCAGAGCTGCCGGACGACCGCAGCATCATCGTCCACTGCAAGAGCGGCGGCCGCAGCGCCCGCGCTGCAGCCTGGCTCAGGAGCAACGGTTTCGACGCCGTCAACCTGGACGGTGGCATCGATGAGTGGGCCCAGCAGGGCCTGCCGACAGAACCCGGCAGCTGAAGCCGGCAGCTCAGCGGCGGCGGCGCAGCCGTTCCAGCGCGCCCCGCATGCTGACGCGCATGCGCTCGAGAGCTGCAGCCAGGTCGTCCAGTTCATCGTTGGAGCGGAACTCGACCTGCTCGTCCAGCTCGCCGCGGCTGATGCTGTCAGCCCGGTTGGTCAGCGTCAGCACGTTGGCGGTCAGGCTGCGGGCGCGGCGTACCGCGATCAGTATCGCCAGCAGCAGCGGCACCAGGCTGAACAGCAGGACGTTCAGGATGATCCGGTTGACCTGCGCGGTCACTGCGGCGTCACTGACGCCCACCACGACCGCACCGACGGGCGCATCGTTGACGATGAGCGGCTGGGCCACGATCTCGATGCCGGTGCCGGCGCCGAGCAGCTGGCTGCTGCTGCCGGTACGGCCGGTACGGGCGTCGGTACCAAGCGCGATAGCTTCGACCGCGCGGTCACGGATCGCGTTCTGCAGGTCAGCAGGCTCGGCGGTCAGGCTGGAGCTGCCGGCGAAGAAGCCCGGCAGCGGGTTGCCGTCAACGTCGGTCGCGATGATGAACTCGATGTCCTCACGCGGGAACGCCTGGCGGGTGATCAGGATGGTCGACTGCAGCTGCAGGTAATCGATGCCGGTTCCGGCCGCAGTCTGTTCGAAAGCGGAAGAGAGGCTGGCGGCGGTGGCGATGGCGGGGTTGCGGGCCGAGTCGAGCAGCTGCTGGTACAGCGCCGGCCGGGCTGTGAACCACGTGGCAGCGAGGGCACCGACGATGGTCAGCAGCACCGGGATGATCGCGGTGCTGAGCAGTTTCGACTGCAGGCTGCCGCGACGCCGTTTCCCGGGTTCACTCACCAGGGTTGGCGGTGCGACTGAGGTAGCGCTGACTGCGGCAGCGGTCACGCCCGTCGCCGTCTGCTCCACTGCCGCGGACTGGGTCTGGGTGAGCTGATCCGGCTGCTGGCCCCGCAGCCGCGACTGCAGTTCGGCGGGGGTCACTTCCTCGAAAGTCTCGAAGGTCGCTGCGTCACGGCGGGGTGTGACGGGCTCTTCTTCCGTGCCGGGTTCCGGCTGTTCCGGTTCGGCAGCTGCAGCTTCAGGAGTGACGATACGGGCGGGCTGGACCGCGCCGGCGTCATCGGTGTCCAGGAACAGGTTGTCGTCCTCAGCGGTAGCGGCCGGCTGGCTGAACAGCGTGTCGCTGCCGCCGCCGATCGTCGGTTTCAGGCCCGCATCGTCGAAGAGGCTGTCAGCGGTATCGCGGGTGACCTTGCGGATGCGTGCCCGCAGGCCCGCGCGACTGAAACGTTCGACTACGACCGTGGCCTCATCAAAGGTGACGGGCCGGGTGACGACATCCGGAAGCCGTCTGACGAGCGTCGCTACCCGGGCTTCGTCCACCTTGAGTATCTGGGCCAGCCGTTCGGTAACGGCGCCGCTTTCACCCGGTGCCGGCGCTGAGACGTCTACAACGTATTCCTGAGTCATAAGCCGCTACCTGTTCCTCCCGAAACCCGGACGTGCCGGTTCCCCTGTCACGTTCATCGGCGGCCTGAAGCCGTGCTTCTGCGAAGCAGCTCTGCGACCTGCCTGTCGTAAGCACCGCGCCAGTCGCTGCGTTCCTGCTCGATGGCCCGGCCGACGCTGGCGATCAGCTCCGGCAACTGGTCCTCCGGCACGTTGCCGTCAGCCAGGTTCAGTTCGTACAGAGCCTCGTCCATGACGATGTCGGCCAGCGGTCCTATGATGTCACGCACCAGAGCTGTGAGGCTGTGAATAAACTCCGTGCTGACGTTGGCGCTGCGGTGCGGTGTGGCGAGGCCGGAGCTGATGATCACTTCGGCCGCCGCCAGTACGTCCTCGACGGGCACGTTGATGCGCCTGGCGATGGCGCTCAGGCTGGCGCGCTGGTCGAGCAGAGGCAGGATCTTGATGGCCAGGACCGGCAGGGTGACACCACGTTCGCGGGTCTGCCGGTTACCCGGGTTCACAGACGGTATCAGTACGGTACTGCCCGTCAGCTGCTCCGCCGGCTCGGCCTCCTGGGCCTCCACGTCGGACTCGTAGGCGACCTCAAGGAGGAGGCTGTCGAGTGGTTTGTCGATGGTCCGCTCGGTGGCGGTCACACCGGTTTCGAACGAGAAGCGCCCCTGGTTCCAGCGCAGCAGTGTGATCAGTGCGCGCATCCCGCTTGAAGTGCCCGTCACGGCATGCACGACCTGGCCCTTCTGGGTGTACACCTCACCGGTGCTGCCCAGACCTGTGCGCAGGCGCAGGACACCACTGGCTCCGTTCAGGTTCAGGTACTGAAGCAGGTTGATCAGTATGTCCCCGTCGAGCTGTCCCTGGATTCTCATGGGCGTTTCGTCTCGTTCACTGTCTACAGCATACTTTTGAAAAGCAGTCTGCTGATGTGGAAACTTTCCGTCCCCGCCGGGGACGCACGGTATACGCTTGTGATGATACCCGTCAGGCAGCAGGTGACAGAAGGCTGCAGCGGGGCAGGGAGCAGCGATGAGAAGTGTTCTTACAGCATTGCTCGCGGTCCTGGCGCTGACTGCCGGCAGGGCAGCCGCTCAGGACTTCGTGGTGAGCATCAGTTTCGACGGGGGCGGCTGGTTCGACCGTTCCTTCAACGAAGGCACCTGGGCCGGCATAACCGAAGCCGTGCGTGAGCTGTCGCCCGTCACTGATTTCGACATACTCATCTACAACGGCGCGCCGGAAACGACCGCCCGCGGCATCAGGAACCTGGCTGCCGCCGGCACGAACCTTCATATCGCCGCCGGTTTCAGCCAGGAAGAAGCGATCGCCGAGGTGGCGGCCGAGTACCCGTGGACCAGCTTCCTGCTGATCGACGCGGTCGCTGAAGGCAGCAACGTCCGCAGCGTCACCTTCAAGGACCACGAAGGTTCTTACCTCGTCGGTTACCTGGCGGGACTCATGACCCAGACCGGTGTCGTCGGCTTCGTCGGCGGCATGGACGTGCCCCTCATCCGCAACTTCGCTTTCGGTTACGAACAGGGTGTCCGGGCGGCGTGCGCCACCTGCACGGTCCACTCATCGAACCTGGGTGACACGTTCGAAGCGTGGAACGATCCCGCGGGCGCCCGTGCACTCGCCAGCAGCTTCCAGGCCCAGGGGGCCGACATCATCTTCGCGGCTGCCGGCGACTCCGGCAACGGCGTCATCGATTTCGTGACCGAGACCCGCTGCTTCGAACCCCAGGGTCAGCTGCGGGCCAGCCCGCTGACGGCCGTACTCGCCTCGATCGAACGCGACGCTTCGTGGCAGGCGGACTGCTCTGCCAGCAGCCAGCCACTGTTCTTCATCGGTGTCGACAGCAACCAGAACTGGCTGGGGGACACTGACAGCAACCCCGCGACCCTCAACCACGGTCTGACCAGCATGCTCAAGCGCGTCGACGTCGTCGCCGCCTCGGCCATACGCGACGCCGTGTCCGGCAACTTCACCGTCGGCTGGCAGGAGTTCGGTCTGGCTGAGAACGCGGTCGGCTACGCTGTCGATCAGTACAACGAAGCCCTGCTGCCCGCAGAGGTACGTGACAGGCTCGAAGCGGTCCGTCTTGACATCGTTGACGGCCGGCTGAGCGTGACTCCTTACAGCGAATGAGCCCAGGTTGACCCGTTACAATCCAGGCATGTTCGCAATGAGGCAAGTCGCACTGGCTGTCCTGCTCCTGACCCTGGCTGTGGCCGGCTGTGCGCCCGTCACGGGCGGAAGCTCGGCCCGCCACCCGCTGGCAGTCGGCGCGGGTGTCACTGAAGTCGCGCCCGGGGAAACCGTCTACCTGATCGTGGTCAGTGAGCCGCGTGAACTTGGTTTCAACGATACTGACCTGGACAGCGTCCTGTTCGTCAACGAAACGGAACGCCGCCGCAGTGCCCGTGCAGACAACTGGATGCGGCTCACTCCGGTCCGTGTCCCCGCCTGGTGGGACGTGACGCTGGACACGTCCCGCTTCGTGCAGGAGAGCAGCGGCAGCAGTACCCGCACAACCGTGCAGTCCGTGCTGCGCGTGACGGTGCCCGCCGCGGCGTCGCTGGGGCCGGCTGAACTGCGCCTGGAGCTGCACGGCCGCCGTGACAGCACCATCGTGCATGTCCCGCTGCGGGTCCGTCA
>CAYPKV010000072.1:0-10867 GCA_964411415.1 uncultured bacterium | reverse complement strand
CCGATCATGGCGCGGGTCGTCCGCTCGGACGTCCTGTCACTCCGTGAGAAGGAGTTCGTCGAGGCGGCGCGGGCACTCGGCCAGAACCACATGGTGCTGCTGTTCCGGCACATCCTGATCAACGCCTGGGCGCCGGCCCTGGTGCTGGCCACCCTGGGCATGGGTACCGCCATCGTCGCCGAGGCGTCACTGTCGTTCCTGGGTCTGGGTACCCAGCCCCCGCAGGTGTCGTGGGGCCGCATGCTGTCGGTCGGCCGCGAGGCCATCCGCGCTGCCCCGCACGTCACGCTGTACCCGGGCATCGCGATCACGATCACGGTGCTGGGCTTCAGCCTGCTGGGTGATGGGCTGAGGGATGTTTTCGACAGAAGGATAAAAGATAAGTAAATCTGAACCCGACTAAGGTCAACCGTCCTCAATCCAAGGGGGCCGCGCTTGCGAAAGCACGGCCCCCCTTTCCCGCACCAGCTTTCAATCCAGCAGCTCGTACTCACACCCACCAAAACAGAACGCGTTCAGCGAGAGCACGTAGTCGATGCTGCTCGCCGTGTTGGTCGTGATCTCGATGAGGTAGCGGTCTGTGCTCCTGGCGGCGGGGATCCGGAAATCGTGACTGCCGCCGCAGTGAACCGGGATGCTGAGCTGATCGCCGGCTTCGTCACGTATACGCATCGTCACCTGTTCGCCTTCGGCGGGGCTGCAGTCCAGCCGGACGGACAGCGTCTGGGTCGGTGAGTCGCCGGGCTGCATGCCGAACATCAGCCAGTCAGACGGGTCGCCAAGTGACACCCGGTTGGCGTACTGCAGGCCGCGCACCAGGATGACTTCCTCGTTGAACAGCGGTGCTTCGAAGCGCCAGGCCTTCGTGCCGCTGGGGTTGAAGACGACCTCAACAGCGGGTCGGATCGACGTGTCGCCGTCATCCGCTTCGGCCGTTCCGTCTTCTGCGTAGGTGACGGTGGAGGTGACTTCGGTGCCTGTTGCCACGGTGACGCTGGCGGGCACTGCGCTGCCGCCGTACGTTCTGGATCGTTCAACCACGGGTGCGACGCTGAGCGTGTACGTGCCCGGTTCCAGAGCCAGCCTGCGGCTGGCTGTCAGCAGTTCCTCGAAGCCGGCCGGCCCGCTCAGGGTGACGGCGGCCGGCACTCCGGCTGGCAGCCCGGTGATCGTCACCTGCAGGAAGCCGATCGTTTCTGGCTCGGGTTCTTCCTCTTCCTCACCGTCTTCCTCTTCCTCGTCATCCACCCGCAGGGTGTATGTGACGGTCACAGTGGCGCTGCCACCGTCGGTGACCGCTGCGGGCGAGCCGCTGACGGTCGGGTCGAACATGCCGGCGGGTGTCGGGACAGGTGCGGCCGTGACGGCGTAACTGCCGGGGGTGAGCCCGTCTAAGGTGGCGGACGCGGTCAGGCTGCGCTGGAAGTCAGCCGGACCGCTGACACTGACTGAAGCAGCGACAGTGCCAGGCAGTCCGCTGACGGTGACGACCAGCGTGCCGGCCGGCACCGGATCATCGTCACGGTCGGCAGGTTTCTGGGCTCCGCAGGCCGCCAGCGCCAGGCTGAGCAGCAGGAGCAGGGCGAAAAGCAGCGGTATCTCAGGTTGTTTACGCATGTAACTGCCTCCTGCCGGCAAGCTAATGGCGGCGGCGTTACGCGTGCGTTACAGGTTCAGGCGGTCAGCCGCAGACTGGCTCCTGGATCTCCAGCGTGAACTGGCGGGGACCGACCATCGGTTCAGCCTGAGTCTCAGCCTGTGGCACGTCAACGATCCGGACGAAAACCACGCAGTTGCCGCCGCTCACCCGGTACAGGTCGGGGCCGACGTACTCGACGGCGTCGAGAAACTGACCTTGCTGGCCGAGCAGGTCCACGACCTCGCTGCTGATGATCGCCTGCAGTTCAGCGGTCCGCTGGAACTGGGGAGGCAGGGCAGCCAGGACTGGCGAGAGGCACAGCAGGCAGGTGAGGCTGAGCAGGGCTTTCTTCACGTTGTTCACTCTTTCAGCTGCCGCCGAAACTGACGTCGGGGACAGCGATACCAGGTGCGCCGATGATACCTGAGAAGCCGGGGCGCCATTCGAAATCCGTACCTACTTCTTCGATCTTCTTCAGCAGGTCGAACAGGTTGAAGGAGATGGCGAAGTTGTCGACCGGCACGAGCTCACCGCCGTTTACTTCCAGGCCCATCGCCTGGACGCTGACGTCGCCGGATATCGGGTTGGCGCCCGCGTGCACGCCCATGACGTCGGTGATGATGATGTTGCCTTCGGCCCGGGTCACCCCGCTGCCCGGAACGAGCATGAAGTTGCTGGGCTGCACGCTCAGTGTCGAACGGTAGCTGCGGCTGGCGTGACCGGTGTTCGCCTGGCCGGATCTGGCTGCGGTGTCGGAGTTGTGCAGGAACGAGCGGAATACACCGTCCTCGATGACGACCAGGCGGCGGCTGAGCGTGCCTTCGGAATCGAATGGACGGTTGGCGATGCCGCCGTCGACTGCGGGGTCATCGACGACCGTTACCAGGGGTGAGGCGATCTGCTGCCCCAGCCGTCCGGCCAGCTGACTGGTGCCTTCGACCAGGCTCTTGCCGGACACCGAGAACGACAGGAGGGCGAGCAGGGTGCAGGTTACCTCGGGTTCGAAGATGGCCCGGCGGCGTCCGGTCGTGAGCGGTCTGGCGCCCAGGTGGCGGCCCACGTCATTCAGCGCCTTCAGTGCCGTACGGCCCGGCTCCAGACTGTGGAAGCCGCGCTGCAGGTCAAAGGAGTAACCCTGTTTCACGCTGTCACCTTCGCGCAGGACGATGCCGCTCATGAGCATGCCGTAGCCGCTCCGGAACACGCCGGAGGCGCCGCGGCTGGAGCTGATCTCGACCTCGGTCTGCGATTCGGAGTAGCGGGCAGCCTGCAGGGCCTGCAGACGCGGGTCACGGGACAGGGTCGCTTCCAGCTCCAGTGCCGCGTTCTTCTTCTCTTCGAGTGGTGCGGACAGTGCCTCGTCGAGCAGGTCGTGCCGGCCCAGGCTGCTGCCCGCCGGCAGGACGGCGCTGCTGTCAGCTTCCTGCAGGCTGGCGTTGCCGATCGCTTCGTCCAGGGCCCACTCAAGGGCTTCTTCGCTCAGTTCTTCGCTGTACGCGTAACCCATGCGGCCGGCGTCCACGACCCGCAGGCCGACGCCACCACTGCTGGCCAGGCTCACGTCAGATGGCCGGCCGTCACGTGCCTCAACGGTCAGTCTGCGCTCGGCGGTCGCGAGTACTTCGACGTCCACACCGCGTTCCCGGGCCCGCTTCAGCAGCCAGCTGCGTGCTTCAGCTCCGGTCATGCTTCACCTCCGACCACCAGCTCGCTGACGAGCAGGTGGGGCTGGCCGATCTCCACCGGCAGTGAACCGGACACGGATCCGCACATGCCTGGCTCGTTGGACAGGTCATCAGATACCGCGACGATTCTCCGGATGGACTCCGGTCCCTTGCCCAGCAGCATCGCGCCGCGCACCGGCTCAGCGATCTCACCGTTGCGGATCATGTAACCCTCGGTCACGGCGAAGTTGTACTCGCCTGAACCCGGTTTCACCTGGCCGCCGCCGAGCGAACTGGCGTACAGGCCGTAATCGATTCCTTCGAACAGCTTCTCACGGGGCGTATCGCCTCGCTCGACGATGGTGTTGCGCATGCGTGAGGTCGGCGCGAAGGTGTAATCCTGGCGCCGGCCGGAACCGGTGGGCCGGAAGCCGGTCTTCAGAGCGCCCCAGCGGTCGACCATGTAGCTCTCCAGTACGCCGTTGCGGATGAGGACGGTGCTCTCGGTCGGCATGCCTTCGTCGTCGTAACGGCTGGAACCCCAGCCATGCGGGGAGATGCCTTCGTCAACGTACGTGACGACCGGACTGGCGACTTCCTGGCCGAGCAGGCCAGTCAGTGCCGAAGCGTTGCGCGCGACCGAGGTGGTCTCCAGCAGGTGGCCTAAGGCTTCGTGGAATATGACCCCGCCGAAACCGTTGCCCATAACGACCGGCATGGTGCCGGCCGGTACCGGTGTGGCCCGCAGGTTGTTCAGTGCGACCTGGGCGGCGCGGCGGCCGACCTCAGCCGGTGGGAACAGCTCGAGCAGCTCCAGGCCCATGGACTTGCCGGGTCCGGAGTGGCCCGTCTGGGTGCCGCTGGCGTCGCTGGCCACGACCTGGGCGACCAGGCGGGTGCGCACGCGGCGGTCTTCGATCAGGGTGCCTTCTGAGTTGGCGATCCACACGTCCTGCTCCCACTCCAGCAGACGTCCTTCAACCTGGGTTATCTCGGGGGCGATGCGCGCACCGGCATCGAGCTCACGCAGGCGGTCGAGACGCCAGCGCTTGTCGAAGGTGCTGAAATCGATGCGCGGCGCGTGGATGTCGGCGCTGGCAGCAGGCCGGCGCAGGTCGATGCCGCCACGCCCTGACTGGTCGGGCCGGCCGGCACTGCCGGAGCGGAGCTGAGCCAGGCTGGCGACCAGTTCCGTCAGGGCAGCCTCGCTCAGGTCGTTGGTGTAGCCGTATATGACGTCCTCGCCGTAGAACAGGCGGATGCCGGCGCCAAGCTGGATGCCACTGGTGGCTTCGGTGACGCGGGCGTTGACGGTGCGCAGCTGCCTGCGGCGCCAGCGTTCGACGTAGACCTCGGCGAAGTCCGCGCCGGCGGCCCGTCCCTGGGCGAGCAGGGCCGCAAAAGTATCTTCGGTGAGCATGCCGCATGGTAGCAGAGTGTCGGCAATCGCCTATGTTCGGACCGGCTGGGCCGTAACATGCAGGAATGTGCGGACGTTACGCCACTGCTCTCAGCCAGGCTGAGTGGTCCGGGCTGCTGCCCGTCGGACCGGGCAGTCTCGAACTGCCGGAGCCCCGCTACAACCTCGCGCCCACCCAGGGCGCCCCGGTGATCCGTGAGCTGGAAGGCGAACGCCAGCTGGAGATCATGCGCTGGGGGCTCATCCCCGCCTGGGCGAAGTCGCCGGAAGACGTGCGTCACAACCTGTTCAACGCACGCGCTGAGACTGTCGCCGAGAAACCCTCGTTCCGTTCAGCGTTCCGCGCCCGGCGCTGCCTGATGCCTTCGCGCGGTTTCTTCGAGTGGCAGACCAGGGACGGGGTGAAACAGCCGTTCTTCATCAGCCGTGCTGACGGCCGGCCGCTCGTCTTCGCGGGCCTGTGGGAACAGTGGCGGGGTGAAGACCGGCAGCTCCTGTCGTGCACGATGATCACCACCGCTGCGAACGGTTTCATGCAGCAGCTGCATCACCGCATGCCGGTCATCCTCGAAGAGTCGGAACAGGAGCTGTGGCTGAGCGAGGGGCCCGAGGAGCTGCTGCGGCCGGCCGCTGAAGACGTGCTCGTGGCCTGGCCGGTGGCGCGCTCGGTCGGCAACGTCCGCAACGACAGTCCGCAGCTGCTTGAGCCGCTGCCGGTTCAGGGCAGGCTTACTGACTGACGGTTGAAGGCCATCGTGACGTCGCCGTCCTGCCAGGCAACGGCCAGCTGGCCCCGGGCGGCCTGTAACTCAGTGCCGCCGGCCGGCAGTCCCGGCGTCTGATCCACGACGAACACATCGAACGGTGCCAGCTCGCTGAAGCTGAGTTCCAGCTCCAGGCCGTCGCACTCCGGTCCGTAGCAGCTGAAACGCCGGAACGTGTTGCCTGGCCAGTCGCTGTAATCGATGACGTAACCGCTGTCTGCCACCGTGACCTGCGTCAGCCCGGCGGTCGGCGGCACGAACAGGTGCAGCTCCCGGGCGGAGCGGCCGGAGCTGAGCCGTACGGTCAGGCTGTTGTCGCTCCGGCCCTGCACGATGATCTGAGGCCAGTCCGTCACGGACCGGCTGCTGTCAGCCCGGTGGAACAGCCAGCCGGACCAGGGCAGTGCCGGTTCCAGCGCTCCGCTGAAACTGTCGAAGCCCGCTGGCAGGGGCGCTTCCGGCACAGCGTCCAGCAGCCAGGCGGCTTCCTGGAAAGCACCGTTGTCGGCTGATTCGAGGTGCACGATGCTCAGGTGCTGCGGGGAGTCCGGCGTGAACATGGGTACGCGCAGCGCAACGGCGACCGCACCGGCCGTTGCCAGGACGCCAAGTACTGGCAGCAGCACCGCCAGTGGCCACTGCGGCCGCGGCACCGTCAGCAGCGGCATGAGGGGCAGGACAGCCATGGCGACGCACAGGGCGATACCGGCACCCAGACCGGCGCCCAGTGCCTGTTCCAGGTTCCAGGCGAGCGGCAGCCACACGACCGCAGCCCCCAGGAGCGCCAGCCAGGCGGCCAGGCCGGCGACCGGCTGCAGGGAACGGCCCGGCGACAGGGCGGTCAGGCCGAAAGCCACTGCGAAGACCATGCCGGGTACGAGGAACACGACGCTGGCTCCGGGCAGCCATTCGAGCAGCAGGAAACCGGCCAGTCCGAACCAGAACCAGACGCCCAGGGCCAGCCCCCAGAAACCGCTGCGGCCGGCCGGGATGAGGGCGGTGGCTGATACGGCTGTCAGGGCCGCGGCGGCCATCGCCAGCAGGGCCGGCAGGGGCCGGGACCACCACGGCAGCAGCTGTCCGCTGAGTTCAGGCAGCAGCCAGCTGATGAACTGGCCGGCTGCCGCGGCCAGCAGCACGGCTGCGAGCGGGAAGATGACTCCGAGAAGGAGGCCGCCACCGGTCAGCTCGCCGGAGCCGAGCAGCCGGGCAGCCGCGGCGAACCACACGATCAGCACTGTCAGTGCCAGCCAGAACGCCCAGCTGACCGGCAGCTGGAACACCAGCCCGGGCAGCACGGTCAGGAACAGCGCGTCCCCCTCCGGCTGGTCAGTCAGGTCGGCAGCCGACAGGGCGCGGGCGGCAGCCAGCAGGTTGTCACCGTGATGCTGCATGGTCCCGGCTGACAGGTGTGCCAGGTCGTCAAGTGGCGTGTGGTAGCGGCGTACCCCGCCTATGGCTGCGAAATTGAGGCCCTGCAGGCCAGCCTCGCGGTACACGGAGAAATCAGTGTCGTTGGGCAGCAGGCGGTACAGCTCGTAGTAGAGCGAGTTCATGGCGGCCGTCGGGGCAGCGTCGGCGAACGCGCTGGCGATCCAGGCGTTGTCTGTGCCCGTCTCGAACAGCAGGCTCTGACCGGACGTGCCACGCGCCTCGACGTTTACGACCACTGCCGCGTCCGCGAACGCCTCGTGCAGCAGGAAACCTTCAGCGCCCAGCAGACCGAGTTCCTCGGCGTCGCTGATCACGAACAGCAGCGGGTTGGCTGCCTGAGCATCACGCTGCAGCCTCGCGACTTCGAGCAGCGCAGCGACGCCCGTCAGGTCATCCGCGATGCCGGGACCGGCCCCGACAGAGTCGTGGTGCGCGGTCATCAGCACCGACGGCTGTCCGGCCGTACCGGGCAGGCGCGCGATCACGTTGTTCGCGAATGCGCAGCTGGCCCACTGCACCCGGCAGGCGAGCACCTGCTGTTCACCGGCTTCGTACCCGAGGCTGCTGAACTCCTCGAGCAGGCGGCCGCGCAGCCGGGCATTGGCGGCTGAGCCGACCGGGCGCGGTTCGCTGTCACCCGCCAGTCGCTCCAGCACCTCCAGCGCCGACACGGCGTCGAAAGAACCGGCCATGGCGGTGGGAGGCGGAGGCTGAACGGAGCGGGCCGCCAGCCAGACGGCAAGTGCGAGCACCACCAGGCCGCCCGCAAGCAGCGTCAGGCTGGAACTGAGCCGGTTCATGAACTGCAAACTAGCACGGCGGCATAAGCCGGGGCGGCCCGGATACTCCTGCGTAACCTGTGTATAATGCTGCCCGTTCATCAGACCATGTCCTCCGCGGGGAGGACCAGGGGGAAAAATATGCGGGTATCAGTACTTCGTGCCGCAGTCGCGCTGGCTGTCGGACTGCTCACAGCAGGCTCCGCCCAGGAAGCCACCCGGCTGTTCATGCCGGTCAACGTGGCCGAGAACGTCGCCAGGCAGGTGCTTGTCACCGATCCGGCCGGCGGAATCCACATGGCCATGCCTTCGATAACCGGAGGCGGCCTTTACTACGGCTACTGTGCCCCCGGCTGCCCGGGTGAAGAGGCTGTGTCCGAGGTCAACTTCGAGACCGAATCGAACGGTCCGGGAGTCTCGCTCGCCCTCGATCCGCAGGGCAGGCCCCACCTGCTCATCTACGATTACCTGCAGATCGGTTACGCCTGGTGCAGTGGCGACTGCCGCCAGGGCAGCGGCTGGAACTACGGCATCCTGACCAGCTGGGACCAGCCGGACCTGACGGTCTCCGGCGACGCCCTCGCCATCGGTCCGGACGGCCGGGCCCACTTCCTGGTACATGGCACGCAGGGTTTCCTCAGCTCGGTTCACGAGACCTGGTACTACACCTGCGCAGCCGACTGCCACCTGCGCGGCAACTGGCAGGGTGCGCTGATCGAGTCGCAGCAGAGCTTCCAGTACCCCAGCCTGCACGTGCGCAGCGACGGCACCCTGGTCATGGGCATGATCGCCAGCGCCAACCCTGACCTGGGCATGGACAGCCCGCTCACCGCCTACATGGAGTGCGCAGCCAACTGCCTGTCCGCTGACAGCTGGAACGGGGTCGGCCTGTTCGAGGCGTACGACGTGCTCTTCTCCAGCGATCCCGGTCCGGCCGTCAGCCTCGGACTTACCGCTGACGGGCAGCCGCGCCTGGCCGGGTTCGCCACCAGCGACGATGGCAGTGCGCTGCTCGTCTACGCCGCCTGCTCCGGCAACTGCCTGGCCGATGATGCCTGGCACATGGAAGTGCTGCTCAACTCCGACGAACGTTCGTTCGGCTCCGGCCTGGACCTGGTGCTCGACGGGGCGGACCGGCCCAGCATCGCCTACACGGTCAGCGGCAACATCCTGCAGGCCAGCTGCACCGCCAGCTGTGAAGGTGGCGAGACCGCCTGGGACCTCAGCGTGGTCGAAGCCGGCAGTGAGATTCCGGCGGATGACATATTCCTCTACACGAACTGCGTGGTCGGCATGTGGTTCCTGAAGGACCCGCAGATCGGCTTCCTGCCCGATGGCCGTGTCGCGGCACTGTACACAGCTGAGGACATCAGTTTCGGGGGTGCCCCCGCAGTCACCGACCCGACGCGGCCGGCCTGCCCGATCGGGGTTGACATGTCGCTGGGCCGGCTGTCACTGCTGCAGCGCTGAAGCCAGAACCGGCGGCTGGAACGCTGATATGATTCCGGGAGCGCGGCTGGGTCCAGTGAACCGCGCCCCCCGGACACGTTCATGCGAATCACCGAGCTGCAGGACACCATCAGAGATTTCTGGGAGCTGCCCCGCAGCCGTGCCGAGCTGCTGCTGGGCCTGCCTGAGTTCCTGGAGCGGCACTTCGATGCGATCGGCATCGTCAGCGGCATCGTCAACGGGCGACTCAGCGTGCTGTCAGCCACCGATGCCCGTTTCCTCACCGCCGGAGCGGAACTGCCGGGGCAGGCTGAACTTGAACAGGCCGCAGCTCAGCGCATGATCACCGTTCAGTGTGAACTCACTGACGCACCGGCCGAGGTGCGCTTCATGGTCGGCGGCATCGTCCGGGAGCGCGGGCATGTGATCGCCACCCTGCAGCTGCACCGGCGCAGGCCGTTCAGCGCCAAATCGTCTGACCTGCTTGCCGTGTTCACGCGCCTGCTGAGCGCGCGGCTCTCAGACACGTCCAGCAACCTGGAAGCGACCGTCATGGCGGAGCTCATGACCGGGCTGATGTCGGCATCATCGATCGCTGACGGCGCCCGGCGCGCCCTGGACTTGCTCGTCCGCTACAACAACGCCGAGGCAGGCGTCATCCTGCAGGCGCGGCGCAGCGTGATGGAAGCGATCGCCAGCCATGGTTTCAGTGCAGCTGCGGACCGGGCCGTTCAGCTGGGTATCGGCCAGCCGTACCGGCAAGGCCTGGCCTGGGAAGCCTGCCTGAAAGGTGAAGCTCTCAGCCTGCCGGTCGAGGATGGCAGCGGTGAGCCGGGCGATTTCACCACCATCCAGCCGCTCGGCTGGCGCGGGGCCTGGCGCCGCGCGCTGGTGCTGCACATGAAGAAGCAGCTTGTGTTCACGCCGGCTGATCAGTTGATGAACGAATCGATCGCCACCCAGCTGCATCTGGCTTTCGACCGGCTCCAGTGGGAGTACGTGCAGGACCAGCTGCTCAGCCTGCAGATGGAAGTCGTTGATGCCGATGCGAGCGGGATGTATCAGAAGATTCTGGACGCTGCCGTCGAGCTGGTGCCCGGGGCGATGACGGGCTCGCTGCTGGTCAGGAGCAGTCCCAGCCAGCCGTTCCGCTTCCGTGCCACGTCGGGTTACCCGCTGTCCGGATTTCGTGATACCCAGCTGAGCGAAGCGAACATGCTCCGCTGGTACGGCCGGGGCATGGAGTCGTTCCGGGCCGGCGAGCCGCGCAGCATCCGGCTGACTGAAGCGATAAAGAAAGCGAGCCGCCGCGGCGCGCGGGGCGAGGAACCGATCCTGGGCGTCGATGAGATACTGTCTACCGTCTGTCTGCCGGTCGCCTACCGTGGGGACGTGCTGGCGCTCATAAACCTGGACAACCAGCTTGACGACGACGCCTTCGCCGAGGACTCGGCGCGGGTACTGCGGCTGTTCGGACCGGTCGTCGGCAGCATGCTCGCGGCCGCACGCCAGCGGGAGCAGGTCATAAGCATGGCCCACTCGGATCCGCTGACGGGCCTGGCGAACCGGCGGGGAGCTGACCTGGCGCTGGCCAGCCAGCTGCGCCATGCAGAGCAGCACAACGAACCGTTCGTCCTGCTCACCCTGGACCTGACCGGTTTCAAGGACATAAACGACCGCTACGGTCATGATGCCGGCGACCAGGCGCTGGTGACGGT
>CAYPKV010000071.1:7393-10945 GCA_964411415.1 uncultured bacterium | reverse complement strand
GATGACCATCTTCGGAGCGAAGCCGCCATCGAAGCTGTAGCCCGGTGCACCAGCCGGTGTGGTCGGGCAGACGGCCACCCGGTCACCTACGCGGAAGCCGCTGACGCCCTCGCCCAGTTCCGCGATGACGCCGGCGTTCTCGTGCCCGATGGTGATGGGCAGCTTCGCGATCATCGTCAGCCAGCCGGGGTCGTCCAGCACGCCGACGTCCGAGTGGCACAGGCCCGCTGCCCTGATGTCGATGACGACCTGACCCGGTCCGGCCTTCGGTTCGGGCACCTCGTTCAGGGCGAGCGGCTCGCCCGTGCCAGTGAATTGCCATGCTTTCATGGGTGCTGCCTCCTTTGTCAGTATCAGCTTAGGAGGCAGACCGTACTTTGCGCAGCTGACAGTTGTCCCTGCAGCCGCTCAGGGCAGGGCTGGCGGCTGCTCCCACCGGACTCCGGGGAACCTGGAGAAGTCACTGTCGAACGTCACCACGCTGGCGCCGTGTTCCAGCGCGAGCGCCGCCAGATGAGCGTCGTTCACAAGGTTGCCACCGCTGCCCGGCCCTTTGAGCAGATCAGCGAGCAGTCCGGCATGGTGCCTGGCAGGCTCACGAGAGATGACATTCGGCTGGGCAGTCCAGGCGGCGACGATGCTGCACGCCTGTGAAGTGCTCAGCGGAAAAGGCATGATGCCCGGATGCGTGACGATCCGGATGAACGCCAACAGGCAGACCCAGGGCAAGGCCACGGGCTCAGCGCCACTCAGCGCCGTATCAAGCCAGTTCCGTGCAGCTTCATGGTGGCGGGAAGCCTCATTCACGGCATAGATGAGTACGTTGGCATCTACGATCTTCATTTATTGAGGGCCATCTTGTTGTGCAGTGCTTCATCTTCCAGCCGGCCAGCCAGTTCCAGCGCTTTGTCCAGCGACTGTTTGGGCGACCCCAGATCATACGTGGGGGTGCGGAACGGTTCACCGGCCGGATCCGGCCCGAGGCCTGCACGCAGAACACTGTTCACCGCCTCACGGAACGTGACCCCCTTCTCCTGCATCAGCCTGCGCAGGCGCGCATCAACATCGGGGTCAAGGGTGATGGTCGTCCTCACGTCGGCATCATAGCATCACAACATTTGATGCTTTGATGCGCAAGTGCATTCGGCCCTGGCCGAAGCCTGTTCAGATCGCCAACCGCAACCGCACCGCAGCCCGCACGAACTCCGCCCCCTCCTGCCCACCGTAGTTCGCGGCGAAGCGCGGGTCCTCCACGTACATGTCGACGAGCCCCTTCACGTAACCTTCGAAGTCTTCCCGGGGCACCCCGGGCACTCCCCGCAGCCAGTCGATGTGCCGCCCGGCCAGCTCCTGCGCTTCAGCGGAGTCAGGGGCCAATCCAGACTGCCAGGCCACCGTCCAGTCGCGGTTCAGCGCCTCGACCCTGCCCATCCAGTCCTTCTGCTGCGCGGCACTGAGTCCGCGCCACCAACGGTCAGATTCCGCATAGGCGTCCCTGCCCCAGCGTTCTTCGACCTCTTCCCGGTACTGCGTGTGATCGAAACCATCAAACATGTCCTGTGCCATCAGTTCCTGCCCGCCTTTCAATGCGTCTATGGTGTGTTCGACCGCAGCGATCTGCCGGTCCAGCCGGTCCTGCTCCTGCCTCAGCAGCTGCAGGTGCGCACTCAGCGCGGTCATTTCGTCGGTTTCCCGTTCCAGCACTTCCGCGATCTGCGGCAAGCCCAGTCCGAGCTCCCGCAGCAACAGGACCCGCTGCAGCCTTACGAGCGATGTCTGATCGTAATAGCGGTAACCGTTGCTGCCTGTCCGACTGGGGCTGACCAGGCCGAGCTCACCGTAGTGCCGGAGAGTGCGGCTGGTAGTGCCGGCCATCTTCGCGATCTGCTGTATCGACCACTCCATGAACCGAGGGTACAGGTTGACGTAACGTCAAGGTCAAGTGGCCGTTCCGCACCTGTGTCCGGCCGCGGGAATCATCCCGACCAGGTCGCTCGCGGTCATGCCTGCACCCGTGAAATCAACCGCCAGTCGGCCCGACCGCGTAACATGCCTGAACAATCCGCAGTCGCGCAGGGGATCATTCACCCGGCACGGACGAGAGGTGACCAGCATGACTGATACAGGCGCAGGGCCAGAACGCACGATCCTCGCCATGGAGCCGCATCCCGCCGCGGTCGAGGCCGTCGGAGCCTGGCTGGGTGCGATGCAGTCCATTCGCGGACAGCTCCTGCACACCCTTACCCGCATCGACCGGGCCGGCTGGGGCAACGGGTTTCTGGACTGGCGCACCCTCCGCTCACCACCTGGCGAAGATTACTCGGCCACGCCGGAGTGGATCGTCTTTCACCTGGTGGAGCACGAAGCCGGCCACCTGTACGGCATCCACCGCCTGGTCAGGCTGTGGCGGGAACAGCGGGGCCTTCATGCTGAATGAGTGCACGCGACTTCTTCCAGTCTCCGATGGCAGTCAGATGTGCACGGCATCGTCGGGTGTTCGGGCGAGAACCCACGCCTTGCGGGACGAATATCCAGAAGACCGCGGCCGGCTAGCACCTGAGCAGTTGAAGGGCGTTGCTACGTGCATCGAGAAGTGGCAGGCCAGCAAACATAGCCCGTATCATCAACCATGCCTTTGAGCGAAACTGAACTGCGCGCCCTCGAGGCGCTCGCTGGGGAAAGCGACAACCTCGACGACTTGAACGCAGCGCTCCAGCAGATGATGGACCGCCGGAACACCATGCCGCTGGCTGACTTCGCGGGACTGTCGCCCGATCAGATGACGCGATTCCTGTACCAGCCTTTCGAATCGACGGAGCTCATCGCCCTGCCGGAGCTGCTGGCTTCAGAGCCGACCGCACCGATCCTGGACCTGCTGCTGCCGCTCTTCGAGATGCTTGAAGCTGGGCCCCTGAAGCTGACTGCCAAGGGCAACCTGCCGCAGGCTTTCGTCAAGGCAAGGGCTGCGACTTACCGGCCAGAGCACGACTACAGCCCGGACAGGACCGCCGAGTATGCCCACAACGAAGATTCATTCACGGATCTGCACGTGGCGCGGGTGATCGCGGAGCTCGCCGGACTCCTGCGCAAACAGCATGGCAAACTGCACCAGACGAAGAAGGCGCAGAACCTGCTGGCCAGGTACGGGGCCCGCGGCCTCTATCCTGTGCTGCTGCGTACCACTCTCAACAAGTACAACTGGGCTTATGCCGATGGCTATGGCGAGTTCCCGTTCATCCAGCACTCCTGGGCGTTCTCATGCCATCTGCTCCAACAGTTCGGAGCAGAGGCGCTGCCGGCCACGTTCTACGTCGAGCGGTTCCTGACAGCGTTCCCACAGACGCTGGACGAAATAGAGTCCCGCCCCTACTCGACCCAGGAGGCTACCTTCCAGAACATCTACCAACTGCGTGTACTGAAGCGGTTCATGGGACTGCTCGGCCTGGCAAGCTTCAGCTGGGAGCGGGTGCCCCGAAGCGGGCCCCGGGCAACCATCAGAGCCACGCCGCTGCTGAAGGAAGCGATTCAACTGCACGTGAGCTGAGGCAGTTG
>CAYPKV010000071.1:6167-7293 GCA_964411415.1 uncultured bacterium | reverse complement strand
GTTATCATGCTCAGGCCCGGCCAGGTTACCTGGGGGCCCACCTCCGTTCTTTCACGGGAGCCGTATTGCAGATGGACCACTCAAACTGACCCGCCAAGACACCTGAAGCCTTAAGTTCTTCCGGCAATCCAGCCGGGGAGGTCATTTTGAGTATCACCGTGAAAGCGGTCGCCCGTTCGTTCGGCGACCACCGGGTTTTCAGCGATGTTTCCTTTCAGCTCAGCAAGGGCGAGCACGCGGCACTGATCGGCCGCAACGGCAGTGGCAAGAGCACTCTCCTGCGGATCCTGGCCGGCGTCGACACCCCGGATGACGGCAGCGTCACCACCTCCGGCAACGTGACCATGCTGTCCCAGCAGACGCCCACCACTCGTGGCACCGTGCTGGACAGCGTTACACCAACGAAACTGACTGAAGCCCGTGAGCGGCTGGAGCTGGCCAGCAAGGCGCTCCATGATCCGACCGGGACCGCACTGGCCGAGTACGGTGCGGCCGAAGAAGAGTTCCGCCTGCTCGGCGGCTACGACTTCGAGACGAGGGCGAACGCGGTCCTCAGCGGCCTCGGCCTGGATCCCACCGGGAAGCTGGACCGCCTGTCCGGCGGTCAGCAACGTCGGGCGATGCTCGCCGCGCTGCTGCTGTCCCCAGCGGAAGCACTGCTCCTGGATGAACCGACCAACCACCTGGACACCGCCAGCCGCGAGTGGCTGGAAGGCTGGATCCGCGACTCGCCTTCGACCATCCTTCTCGTGTCGCATGACCGCTGGTTCCTGGACCGCACGGTCAGCCGCGTGCTGGAACTTGAACGCGGCAGCCTCCGCGAATGGCCCGGCAACTACAGCGAGGCGATGCAGGTGAAGCGCCAGCAGCTCGAAGCGCAGCAGCGGGACTGGGAGGCTCAGGAGCGTCGGAAGGCACGGCTGAAGGCCGAGGCTGGCCGGCTCGCGTCCATCGCCCGGAGCGCAGACCGGTTCAGTCATCGCCGGGCCGGCAACGTGCCACTCATCACGGCAAAGGGTAAGGCCGAGGACACCTCCCGGACGATGGCCAGGCGCGCGCGGTCGCTTGAGGCCCGCATCGAACGGATGGACGAAGCAGAACGGCCCTGGCAGGATCGGCTACGCGT
>CAYPKV010000071.1:0-6067 GCA_964411415.1 uncultured bacterium | reverse complement strand
GACCGGCAGCTGGTGAGCAGCATCGCCAGCAGGGTCATTGATCTGGCTTCGCTGGGCTCATGAGCGCAGGTGTTCCGCCTGGGCCCGTGGATTCCGCAGCATCGGAACAACGCCGAAGGCAATTTATTCGTTTCATGGCACTTTGCGGAGCCGTTAACACTCAGGCTGCGTTATGAACGCTTAACCTGCTCTATTCATGAAGGCTCTCAGCGGCCCTTGTTTTCTGGTTCGTTATGACTTTGGTTGGCTGCTCAGGCGGCAGCCTGGCGGCCTGCTGGCGGCGTGCAGCACCTGTTCCCTCTCCAAACCTTCCTTAGGTAAGCAGCCTGTAAAAGCGCACGCTGTCGCGCACAATCGCACCAGCAGGCCATTCAAAGCGACGGAAAGGCAGCGGATTATAACAACTTGTCTGCTAAGCTGCACGGCCTATAAGCTGAATACCTACTGCGTTGAATAGCGCCTGAGCCCAAGGAATCCGCCAACTATGCTGACCAAATCCACTGTCGGCCGAAACGACTGGCTGTCAATGCGAGAATCCCAAGCCTCATCAGTGCAAAGCCACTGGTACAGGCGCCAAAGGAGCACACGTGGTAATCGACTTTCACGTTCACATCCAGCCCAGGAACAGTGACGATGATGTCCTGAAATTCCTGGACACGATGTCGGAGCTCGGCATCGACATGGCAGTGGTTCATGCCCTCGGCAGAACCCGGGAAGAGGTTGACGCTTCAACCCGAAATATCGCCCGGGTAGTTGAGAAGCACCCAGACCGCCTGATTGGCTTCGGGTCCGTGTTCCCATCTGATCGTGACGCTATCGACCGGCTGCACGAGCAAGTGACAAGCATGGGTCTCCGCGGCCTTAAACTGCATCCACTGCTCCAGCAGTTCTCCCCTGGCGACTCGTACATGTCGCCGTTGATGGAGAAATGCATTGAGCTGGACATACCGGCGCTGTTCCACACTGGCGGCGGCTACATGCGCGACGGACGACTTCGCGATGCTGACCCGGTTCTCCTTGACGAACTAGCCGGCAGGCACCCCGCAGCAAAAATCATCATCGCGCACGGCAATCCATTCGGTCCCGACCCGTATATTGCGGCCCGCCATGAGAACGTCTACCTGGATACCGCGATGACCTTTGCCCAGATGTCCCGACTCATTCCCCATGTCGGCGCAGAGATGCTCGCCTGGATGAATACCGATGAGCGCCTGCTGTTCGGCAGTGACGCATTCCCAGACCACCTGAACCTGTTCACCTACAACCTGGACCCGGTCCGCGCCATGCAAATCAGCGAAGAATCCAAGGCAAAAGTACTCGGTGGCAACGCCGCCCGGCTTCTGAACCTCGCCTGAAAGACCAAGGAGAATGACTTTGATCAGCGACGCAGACAGATATGTAATCCTGGCCCGCTACCAAGGCTACAAAAACGACTTCAAGGGAGCACTGGCCACACTAGACAAAGGACTGGAGCGATTCCCGGACTACGGACCGCTCTACCGCCACCGGGCCCACCGGCTCATCACCTTCCGTGAATTTGACCGGTCCATAGCCGACTCTGAAAAATCAATCGAACTGTGCGGCGACTGGCCGGACGAGATTGAGTACTACCAGAAAGAACTCCTCGAAGATGCCGAGCACCTCTTCCTCGGCCAACCCGAGAAAATGCGCCCTCAGCGCCCAAAAGTCACACCCGAAATCACCGAAGAGCTCAAAGGCATCTACAAAAGCACCCTGCACTCCAGCATCTGGTACCACTACGGGCTGGCGTTCTACATGAAGGGCGACTACGCCCGCTCGGTCCAGGAGTACAAAACCGCCCTTGAAAAGGGCATCGATGACGACATGCGTGTAGCGGCAAGCGACTGGATCTACATGGGCCTCAGGCGCAGCGGCGACGAAGAGGGCGCCGCCGAGTTCCTGGACAGTCTGCCCGATGACCTGCAGGTGAACGAACAGTCTTACTGGCGCAGGATTCTGATGTACAAAGGGCAACTCAATCCGGATGACCTGCTCGCAGCTGCATCAGAGGATCCCAAATCACTGGTCACCCAGGGCTACGGCCTCGGCAACTGGTACTTCTACAACGGATTCACAGACAAGGCCGTTGATGTGTTCGAACGGATCGTCGCCGCCGGCGTCACTAATGCATTTGGACACATCGCAGCTGAGATAGACCTGGCTGCAATCAAGGGAGGCAAGAATGCTTAAACGCAACCACAAACTTGCAGTCGCACTCGCTGCAATGATTACCTTCACAAGCATCCTCGGTACCGCCGTGGCCCAGGACAATTCCGGTCAGGCAGATCACTGCCCGGCCCGCGGCGGCACAGCAAACATTGGCCTGTGGTCAATGACCGCTCAGTTCCTCCCGCACTACGCAGTAAGCAACTACGAGAAATACATCGGCAACGTCGTCTTCCACAGCCTCTACACCTACAACGAAGACCTCGAACTCACCCCACAACTGGCGAGCGGCGTCGAACTCGACGAGAGCGGCACCACTTACACAGTTTCCCTTCGCGACAACGTGCTCTGGCACGACGGCGAACCCTTCACCGCCCACGATGTAGCCTTCACTTACCTGCTCATGCTCGACCCCGGCTACATGGGCACCCGCACCTCAAACCTGCTCAGCATTGAAGGAGCAGCCGAGTACCGCGCCGGCGAAACCGATACCGTTCCAGGCATCGAAGTCATCGACGATCACACCCTCCGCATCACTACTTCCTACCCGGATGCCGTCTTGATGGAAGCTGTCTTCAAGGAGCTGTGGATTCTGCCCGAACACGTGCTGGCTGACGTACCAGCCGGCGATGTCGGCCAGCATGACCTGGCCCGCAACCCGACTGTCGGTACCGGCCCGTTCCAGTTCGTGCGCTACGCCGAAGGACAGTACATCGAATTCGCCCGCTTCGACGATTACTTCCGCGGCAGCCCCTGCCTGGACAGTCTCATCGTCAAAGTCGTCTCCCCCAGCGTCGCCCTCGCCCAACTGCAGTCAGGCGAACTGGACATCACCGCTGGCGTAGGCATCGGTTCACTCGAACCCCGCGATGTCGAACGCGTCTCCCAGATTCCGCACGTCGAACCCGTCATCTACACCACAACCGGCATCCAGTCCATGGGCATCAACCTGCGCAAGCCATACCTGCAGGACGCCCGCGTCCGCCAGGCACTTGCCCACGCCATTGACCGCCAGGCCATCGTTGACCACCTCCTGATGGGCTACGGCGAACCCGCCAATGGGCCACTCAACAGCAGCGATTTCTACTTCAGCGAAGAAATGACCCGCCACGAGTACGATCCTGCCCGAGCCCGCGAACTGCTGGAAGAAGCCGGCTGGGACTTCAACCGCGAACTCCTCCTCATGTACCCCACCGGCAACCGCGTGCGCGAACTATCCGCACCGGTAATCCAGGCAAACCTGCAAGAAGCCGGTCTACGCGTCACCCTCTCGCTCGTTGACTTCGCCGCCCAAACAGCAGCCCAGCGCGAAGGCACCCCGGACCTGTGGCTCACCGGTTCGTACCTGCCCCTCTTCGATCCGCAGACCATCCTCTACGGCTACCACTCCAGTCAGGTGCCGCCTGCCGGCTACAACATGTCCTGGTTCCAGAACGAACGCATGGACGAAATTCTCGATACCGCCGCACAAACCGTGGACCGGGACGCCCGCAAGGACCTCTACGCGGAACTCCAGGAAATACTCGCGCAGGAACAGCCAGAAGTACAGCTCTACTTCCCCCAGTCCATCGACGCCGTTTCCGACCGACTCGGCAACGCACACCCCGGTCCGTGGGACGCCGCGTGGAACCTCTACGCCTGGTACATCGCTGACTGACCCTCGTTAAACGCGAACGGGGAGAAGCTGCAATAGCCTCTCCCCGCGCTGCCATAAGGAAGGTAGAACATCCTTGCTGAACTACGCCATCCGACGGATTGTCGGTGCAGTACCACTCCTGATCCTCGTCAGCTTCCTCAGCTTCGGAATCGTAGTGTCCTTGCCCGGCGACTACCTTGACCTACTCTCCTCACCAACCATGTCCGGCGACGTACTCGCAGCCAGACGAGCCGAACTCGGCCTCGACCGGCCCATTCCCGTCCAGTACGCAGCATGGATGCAACAGGTACTCCAAGGCAACCTCGGCGCCTCCGTTGCGACAGGTAGGCCCGTCCTCGACATCATCAGCCAACGGATTGGACCAACAGTGACGCTCATGGGCATCGCAATGCTGGTCAGCCTCGCCATCGCCATCCCCATCGGCGTGATGTCCGCAATCAGAGCAAACAGCCTCATCGATCACTTCGCAACCCTCATCGCCTACCTGGGCGTATCCGTTCCCACCTTCTTCTCAGGACTCGCATTCATCTATATTTTTGCCGTTCACTTTCAGGTACTCCCCAGCGGACTTATGGAAACACCCGGAAGCAGCTTCGACCTGGTAGATCGCCTCAGGCACCTGGCACTACCGGTGGCGGTGCTGGGATTCCAGGGAGCCGCAATATATACGCGCTACATGAGGTCATCAATGCTCGAGGTTCTGCGCCAGGACTACATCCGGACCGCTCACGCCAAAGGACTGGCAGAAGGCCAAGTAAACATGCGACACGCATTCCGCAACGCACTGGTCAGCGTAATAACCCTGCTCGGACTGGCCCTACCTTCACTGCTCAGCGGCGCAGTCATAACCGAACAGGTGTTCTCATGGCCAGGCATCGGACGACTGCTGGTCGACTCCGTCAACGGCCGAGACTACCCCGTTGTCCTCGGAATCACCATGATGGTCGCTGTCCTCGTCATAGTGGGCAACCTTCTCGCTGACCTTGCGTATTCAATCGTCGACCCCCGAGTGAGATACGCATGACCGCCACCCGAAAAAACACAACTCGCCAATGGCAACGGACGCTACTCACCACGCTAGCAGCAGGAATCCTGATCGCCGTAGCCGCCTTCGCTCTCCTGGGTCCCACCCTGGTGAAATTCGACCCGAACGCACCTTCCCTCGCAAACATGCAACAGCCACCAGGCGGTGAGCACCTGCTGGGAACCGACATGCTGGGACGCGACGTACTCGCCAGGCTGGCCTCTGCCGCACGGGTATCCCTCACCGTAGCCGTAGTCGCCGTCATCATCAACATCGTCATCGGCAGCCTGCTCGGTGGAATCGCCGGCTACTTCCGAGGCGCAGCCGACTACATCCTCTCCCGCATCGCCGACACTTTCCTCTCATTCCCGGTCCTGCCGCTGGTAATCGTAATGGTAGCCCTGTTCGGACCAAGCCTCATCAACGTAATCCTCGCCCTAGCCGTAGTCGGCTGGCCCGAAGTTTTCCGGCTCGTACGAGGCGAAACCCTGGTCGTCAGAGAACGAGAGTTCATCCAAGCCGCCGTAGCAATCGGCACCAAAGACGCACGAATCGTCATCCGCCACGTACTTCCCAACGTCATCGCACCAGTAATAGTCGCTGCAACCTTCGGCGTCGCACAAGCAATCCTCACCGAAGCAGGACTGTCCTTCCTCGGCCTGGGCTTACGACCACCAAATGCCAGCCTGGGGAACATGCTGCTCGACGCCCAATCAATCACCGTGCTGGAATCACTACCATGGCTCTGGCTGCCACCAGGACTACTGATTGTAGGGATTGTCCTTTCAGTCAACTACCTCGGTGACACACTCCGAGCCCGCCTGGATCCACGCTTCCGTTCTTAAACAAATTTCACGCCGGGTAGAATGACCACATTAAACCGTCGTCTGCGAGGGGGATAACCACCAGTTCATGTTCAAAACGGTGCAAATCGAGAAAGTCCACGAAGAAATAAGCAGACAGATCGCACGCAAAATCATCGCTGGCGAAATTCAACCAGGCGAATCACTACCCACCGAAAGCAACCTGACCAGCGCCTTCGAAGTCAGCAGAGTCGTAGTCCGCGAAGCCCTCCGCAGCCTCGCCCAACGCGGACTCATCGAACTATCCCAAGGAAGACGCACCATAGCGCTACCCGAAGCAAACTGGGACATCTTCGACCTGATGATCCTCACCATCATGCGCGAAGAAGGCAAAAT
>CAYPKV010000070.1:0-11081 GCA_964411415.1 uncultured bacterium | reverse complement strand
GGAACAGCGCCCGCTGCCGCGGAGCTTCGCTCGCTTCGAGGGCACTGGACAGCCGCTCCTGCAGTCCGAAGTGACGGTCCGCCAGCTGCGCCGTCGCGTGCAGGTCCGGCAGGCGCCTGAGCCTGAGCAGCAGCGAAGCGAGGAAGACCAGGGTGAAAACAGCAGCTCCGATAAGCAGCTGGAACGGGGAGCCACTCAGCTGCGCGGCCGCTGCGGCCAGCAGTGCTCCGCTGGTTGCGACCGTCAGGCTCAGCATGATCGCCTGCCTGAGAAGTCTGCCTCTTATGTAGTGAAGACGTTGCTTCAGCTGCTCCGTGCCCGACATCTGCTGGCGAGCATCATGGCACGGTCGTGAAGTGTTTTACCGCTGTGTCAGCTGTTATCCGGAAACCAGCTCAGACGCGCCGCACCGTGTTGAGGCTCCACACCGCCACTGCTACGGCAACGACCGGCAGGATGCTGACCACCAGCATGCCGGCAGTTGGGTCCAGCTGGCCGTAGCGGAGCAGCACACGGCGGATCATGTCCAGGTAGTAGCTGACCGGGTTGGCGTAGACGAGCCACTGGATCCACACCGGCAGCTGCACCACCCAGCCGCCACCCAGGGTGTTCACACCCAGGCGTCGGAGTTCCTGACGCAGGTTCGCCGGGATGTCCAGGAAGCCGACCCCGCCGATCACGCCACGCAGCGGGAACATCGAACCGGACAGGAAGTACAGCGGCATGATGAGACCGTTGGAGACAGCTCCGAACGACTCGAAGCTCTTCAGGCGTGTTGCGATGAATATGCCGGTGGCAGTCATCACGAGTCCCAGGGCGAACATGAGCAGCCACACGAGCAGCAGCTTGCTGAGCGTGAACTGCACACCCAGGAACGGAGCGATCAGCAGCGGGATGCTGCCCAGCAGCGTCGCGATGGTGGCGCCGCCCAGCAGTTTGCCCAGTGTGAACGGCAGCAGTGGCGCCGGCGAGACGAGGATCTCGCGCAGCAGTCCGGTGTGCCGGTCCCAGACGAGTGCCATCGCCACGTGCAGCGCTGCGAACATCACGTTCAGCACCACCACACCCGGCAGGACGTACTCAGCGTACGAGTAGCCGTCGACCTCGCGCAGGGCCGCGCCCAGGCCGAAGCCCAGGACGATCAGCCACAGGATGGTGCGGGAGATCGCGCTGAACACCTGAGAGCGGTCACGGACGAGCCGCAGCAGCTCACGTTGCCAGGTGACGAAAACGATCCTTGCGTTGTAAGCGAAGCCATCCAGGCGCTGCTGCACCATCTAGCGGTACTCCCGGGTCGGCTCAGTCAGGCTGGCGCGGTCGAGCGCAGTGTTGACCGGGCCGATGCCACGGCCGGCGAGGCGGAAGAACACGTCCTCGAGGTCGCCTTCCTCAGCGCCCAGCACGCTCTCACGCAGGTTGCGCGGGGAATCCAGGGCGGCGACGGTTCCGCGGTCGATGATCGCAACGCGGTCGCACACCTCCGCTTCAGGCAGGTAGTGGGTGGTCATCACGATGGTCAGGCCGCGTTCCCGCAGGTCGTGGATGCGCAGCCACAGGTCACGGCGCGCCTGGGCGTCCAGGCCGACCGTCGGTTCGTCCATGAACAGGACGTCCGGCTGGTGCATCAGCGTCCGGGCGAGTTCCAGGCGGCGTTTCATGCCGCCGGACATCGTGCCGGCCAGGCGGCGGCCGAACTCGCTCAGTCCGGCCCACTCGAGCGCCTCAGTGCACAGCCGGGGCAGGTCATGGGCAGGCAGCCCGTAAAGGGCTCCGTGGATGCGGAGGTTCTCCAGGGCCGTGAGGCGACCGTCCAGGGCAGGGGTCTGGAAAACCATGCCGAGGGCACTGCGTGCCTGACGGGCCTGCCTGACGGTGTCGAAACCCATGATGGCGGCCGAACCTGAGTCCGGCCGCAGCATCGTGGTGAGCATGTGAAGGGTGGTTGTCTTACCGGCGCCGTTAGGCCCCAGCAGCGCGAACCATTCACCTTTTCGGACGGTGAAGCTCACGCCCCGGACAGCCTGGTTACTGTCGTAGGAGTACTCGAGTGCGTGTGCTTCGACCGCGTTCATGAGTCTTCTGTCAGCCGCCCAGCAGGGTGCGGACGCTGCTCAGGTTCTCCTGGAGCGGAACGCAGGCTTCAGCAGCAGCCAGATCGCCGTCGATGATGCCTTCGAAGTAACCTTCGGTCGCTTCATGCAGCTCCGGGTCGAACAGGCCAACCAGACGGCGCAGGTTCTCGTCGTAGTAGTAGAACGCCTGGTGCATGACCTCGAGGCCCATGGCGGCGTCGCTGCCGTAGGCGCTGCAGGCGGCCACACCCAGGTCTTCAACGAGGCGCACGAGCGGCGCCAGGTCGCGGTTCGGGTACAGGTACGCGTCGGTCATGACTTCCAGGAAGGTGACGATGCGGTGGGTGGGCGGCTCAGCAGCTTCGCCGTCCATCAGGTGCACGTTCTCAGGGATGTGCCAGGTGGCGAACAGCTCGTCGTGCAGGAAGGCCATCTGGTCGTTGATCTCGAACGCCTGGTTCTCACTGGCCAGCGGCTCGAGACCTTCCCAGATGCCCTGGGACACCTGCAGGGCGGCCCAGCCGATCGCGAACTCAGCGGTCTCGTCGTCGAACGCTTCTTCCCAGCCTTCGGCGACTCCACCGTCGTCGAGGAGCAGGCGGGCCAGCAGCGTCGCCTGGCTGACGGGGTCAGCTGCGAAGCCTTCGGGCACGACCACGCTGCGGACTTCTTCGATCGTGGCGCGGGCGGCGGCCAGCAGGTCGGTCAGGTCAGCGCCGTCTTCAGCGGCTTCGCTGACGGCTTCGAGGTCGGCTTCGAGGCGTTCGAGCAGTGCAGCGTCAGCGGCACCGAGCGTGCCGGCGAGCATGCCGACGGCGGCCTCGAGGCCTTCGCTGGCCTCATCGATAAGCTCGTCGACGTCGTCGCCGATGTGCTCGAGGGCGTACAGGCGGACTTCCATCATCCAGGTGGCGTGGAAGCGGCTGTGGGCACCGGGGTCCTCGAAGTGCGGGCTGTTGCTGTACGTCTGGGCGAACGCGGAGCCGATCAGGCCGGTTGCGGCGATCGCCAGGGTGAGGTTGCGGAGTCCTTTAATCATTGTTCGGCATTACTCCAACTTCGACAGAGTGCGGACCACGGCCGGCTTCGATGTTGTCGACGACGCAGAGGCAGTCGGTATCGATGACGCTGATGCTGTCAGACAGGCCGTTGGCGGTGAACACGCGCTGGCCGTCCGGGGTGATGGTGATGCCCCAGGGGCGGCGGCCCATGTTCTCGGTGATGGTGGCGATGAGCTCATGCTCCGGGATGGAGATCACGTATACAGCGTTGGTGCCGCCACCGGCGACGTACAGGCGGTCACCGTCGGGGGAGACGGCCATCTCGACCGGCCGGGAGTCCAGGCCGAGCGAGACGGTGTCGACGACTTCCTGCAGTTCGGTGTCGATGACGCTGACGGTGCCACCGATCTCGGCGGACACGTAAGCCCAGGCGCCATCGGGTGAGAAGCGCACTTCACGCGGACGGTTGCCGACGAGCAGGTGCTTGACGACGGTCTGGTTCTCGATGTCGAAGATCGTGGTGGTGTGGGTCGCTTCGGCAGAGACGTACACGTACTTGCCGTCGGGGCTCACGGAGACGCCTTCGGCTTCCACGCCGACGCGGAAGGTGGCGATCTCTTCACCGGTTTCGGTGTAGTAACCGCCGCCCATGGCGATGGCTTCGAGGGCGGCCCATACCTGGCTGCCGTCGGGGCTGACGTGCAGGCGCTCGGGGTTGCCGCCGGCGCGGATCTCGATGATGACCTCGCCAGTGTTCACGTCGATGGCGACGAGTTTGTCTTCCGGGGTTTCAAGCACCGGGAAGAAGTCGCTCACCGCGACGTAGATGGTCGAGCCGTCAGGGCTGACACCCATGCCACGCGGGCGGACCTCACCGGGGCGGCCGGTGATGTCGATGTAGTCGATCTGTTCGTAAGTTGCGCCATCGAGGACCGTGATGCCGGCTCCGTACTCGTTGGACACGTAGATCCGGTAGGTGTCCTCGGCATGTGCTGAGCCGAGGGCGAGTGCGCCGGCCGCCGCGAGGGCGATCAGGCTGTTCCTGGTGCGATGCTTCATCAAACTACTCCTTATTGCTGACTCCGCAGTATCGGCGCGGAAGGTCACCTGAGGTTGCAGCTGCTGTTCGCAGCGAGGTTTCCGAGCTGGTCCAGGCGTTCGATCGGGTCGGTGCCGGGCATGTAGATGGCTGGCAGCTCGCCAACCAGCAGCTCGATGAAGAGTGGGTTCTCGGAGGTCGGATCGATCTCCACCAGGTGCAGCGGCTGACGCAGCTGCTGGTCCCAGGGGCGGAAAGTCGCTCCGATGCCTTTCCAGACGTCGTACACGGTGGTGTCGGCGCCCAGCCAGTCGCGCAGCTCAGCGCCGCGCAGGCCCGGGGCGAACGTGTTGGCCTCGAAGAAGATCTTCACTGCCTGGTACGTGGCCCAGGCGCCGAACTGCATCGGATCGCCCCAGCGGGCCAGGTAACGGGCGTTCAGTTCACGCGCACCGTACAGGTCGAGCGTGGCGCTCCAGGCGGTCGCCCGGTGGCCTGCGCCCACGGTCGGGGACGCTTCGGCTGCCGCCAGGTAGAAGGCGCGGGTCTGCGCTTCCGGCCACGGGAAACCCGTCACCGGGATGGGTGCACCGGCAGCTTCATAGGCGGCCAGGAACTCCAGCTGCTGTTCGGCTGGCAGGAACATCACGACGACGTCAGCACCGGAGCGGCTGGCCCGCAGCGCGACTGAGTCGGCTTCGCCCGCGGCCATCACGACGCTCTCGCCGATCTCAGCGCCGAAGTGGCGGTTGTTGAGCATCCAGCGGGTGCGGTCCAGCTGCGCCTGACTCTCGTCGTCGTCACCAGTGACGACGAACCAGTCCCGGAAGTTGGCGCGGATGTACCAGCCGCCGATCGCGTCGATGTACATCGCAGCGCTGGGTGCAAGGTGGAACGTGAACGCTGCGCACTGCGCACCGCGCAGGCTGTCAGACGGTTCAGCCAGGTTGAGGAATGGAATCTGCCGTTCCTCGGCCCACTCGGACAGGGCTGCAGCAGTGGCGAGGTCGAAGCCACCGGCGATGCCGGCCAGTTCGGTCTCGCTGTCCAGCAGTCTGTCAGCAGCGGCGACAGCTTCTTCGGCTGAAGCGGCCTCCTCGATCTGCACGTCCAGGCTCAGGTTGACGAGCATGGCGTTGAACTCGAACTCTTCTGTGGCGAAGGCTGCGCCCTGACGTGCGTCACGGGCCAGTTCGCCCTGTATGCCTTCGCCCGCAGGTGGAACGATGACTCCGATGCGCAGTGTGTCCTGGGCCAGTGCAGCCGGCACAAGCAGCAGAATCAGCGTCAGTATGGCTCTCTTGAAGATCTCAGTTACCCCCATGGTCTCAGAGTTTCCGGCCAGCTACCGCCTGGCCGTCGCAGTGCCCAGTCTGCACTCCGGGCAGACGTGGGACAGCCGTCAATCGTTGCTAATACTGACACAGGTAAACAGCGACGGGTCATTTGTCCCTTACGTGCTAGCATGACAACGCAACCTGAAAGGGGGTTGAGCAAGCATGAGAATCAGGCCCCTGGCGGTGGCTGGAATCATCCTCTCCTTCGCAGCGGTGGCTCTTGCCCAGGACGTCCGGACCATCCAGGTCGGACAGCAGGCAAGTGGCACTTTCTCGTGGATAACCCACGCCATCGACTACTACGGACTTGACGAGAAGTACGCCCTCAACATCGTCGAGGAAACATATGCGAGCAAGCCGGCAACCCAGCTGGCCATCCAGGCCGGTGAGGTCGACGTCGTCGTCGACGATTTCATCGGCGCAGTCAGCATGCGCCAGGCCGGCGTGCCGGTCCGGGCGATCTGGCCGTTCAGCAAGGCGACCGGTGGGGTCGTCGTACCGGCAGATTCTGCCGTTCAGACCGTCGTGGACCTGCAGGGCCGCACCATCGCGGCTGCCAGCCTCGGTGACAAGAGCATCCTGATCCTGCGCGCCTACCTGTCCTCAGTCCATGGTTTCGACCCGCAGGACGACGGCCTGGTGCTGCAGGCAGCGGCTCCGCTCATGCAGGGTCTGCTCGACAACGGCGAGATCGACGCCGCCATCCCGTTCTGGCACTTCGTTGCCCGTATGGAAGGCAGTGGCGAGTACCGTGACGTCCAGCTGATCTCCGGCCTGCTGGCCGAGATGGGCTTCCGTGATGACCTGCCGATCCTGGTCGTCCTGGGCCGCGAAGGTGCCGATCCGGAAACCGTACGCACCTTCCTCACGGCGATGCAGGAAGCCATCCAGCTGATGAAGGCTGACACTGATGACGGCATCTGGCAGAGCATCCTGGACCACGAGCTTTACAGCCTGCCTGACCCGAGCGTGTTCCCGTCCGTACGGGCCCGCTGGGAAGCCGGCATCCCTGAGGAGTGGAACCAGGACATGATCGATGAGCTCGTTGAGCTGGTCGACCAGCTGGTCGCTGTTGCCGGTGCTGATGTCGTCGGTGTCGAGAGCCTCGATGCCAGTGCCTTCACCACCGAGTACAACCCTGAACAGCAGTAACACTGTTCTGAACAGGCTCGCCAGTCCGGTTTTCCGGCTGGCGGGTCTGTTGTCGATACTGGCGGCGTGGCTGGCACTCTCCAGTGCAGTCGGCCCGCAGCTGGTTCCCGGTCCTGTCGCCACCTTCGAGTTCATAATCCGTGAGTTCGAACGCGGTGCCATGCAGCGGCACCTGACCGCGACCATCTACCGCGTCCTGGTCGCTTTCAGCATCTCGATGGTGCTGGGTGTGGCCGTTGGCATGTTCATGGGCCTGTACCGGCGCGTGGACGAACTGCTGGAAGCGTGGATCATCGCCGGGCTCAGCATCCCGCGGCTGGTCCTTTTCGTTGGTGCCTACCTGGTGCTCGGCCTGAACGACCGGGCGGCGATCCTGGCTCTGATGATCTCAGTGCTGCCGACAGTCGCCGCCCAGGTGCGGGAAGGCACCCGCGCGGTCGACGGCAAACTCGTCGAGATGGCCCGGGCGTTCCGGCGCAGCCGCCTGGCAGTATGGCGGCGGGTGATCCTGCCCCAGCTCATGCCGTACGTACTTGGCACCGCCCGCACGACCCTGTCGCTCGCCTGGAAGATGGTCATCCTGGCTGAACTGACCGGTCGAACCAGTGGCGTCGGTTACCAGATCAGCTTCTACTACCAGATGTTCAACATGCGCGGCATCCTCGCCTACGGCGTCACCATGATGGTGCTGCTCGCAGTCATCGACATCCTGCTCATGGGTGGCCTGCAGCGCTGGGCGTTCCGCTGGCGCAGGCCGGTCGGAGGAATGGCGTGAGCGGACTGCGGCTTGAACAGGTCACACGTGACTACCCGGTCCGCACCGGAGTCAGGCGGGCCCTGGAACCGGTTGACCTGACCATCGCAGCCGGCGAGTTCGTCTGCATCATCGGCCCGAGTGGCTGTGGCAAGACCACGCTGCTGAACGTGATGTCCGGCCTCGACCGTGAGCATGGCGGCAGCGTGCGTTACGACGACCCGGCGGCCGTGACAAGTTACATGTTCCAGGAGTCACGCCTGCTGCCGTGGCTCAGTGTCCGCGACAACCTGGCGTTCGTGCTGGACGGCCCCGCTGACGAGAAGGACGCCCGCATAGACGAGTGGCTTCAGCGGGTCGGCCTGGCTGGTTACGGCCGTGACTACCCGTGGCAGCTGTCGATCGGCATGCAGCAGCGCGTAGCGGTGGCCCGCGCGATGATCATCCGTCCGGACATCCTGTTCCTGGATGAGCCGTTCAGCGCACTCGATGAACTGACCGCACTGAAGATGCGCAGCGAAGTGCTTGAGCTGTGCGAGGAACTCGGCGCGACCGTCGTGCTCGTCACCCACAACCCGCTCGAGGCTGTCTTCCTGGCTGACCGGCTGGTCATCATGTCAGGCCAGCCCGGCCGCATCGTTGACATCATGGACCTCACCGGTCTGGGCCGGCCACGTGACAGTGACGATCCCGCGCTGTGGCAGGTGTCGCGGCAGGCGGTTGCCCAGCTCGGCCTCAAAGAAAACTGATACCGACCCCGATGATCCCGCCCCCGATAATGAGCGGGAGTGGATGCACCTTGTAGCGTAGCAGCAGGACGATCGCGATGACCGCGATGACGAACTGTGGCCAGTGCTTCAGCCACTCGTCCGGGGTCGTGCCGAACGTGCCGGGCATGAAGTGCCACACGACGTACATGAGCAGCGCCAGCACCACGGGCCTGACGCCGTTCAGGAACCGGACAAGCAGTCTGTTGTTCCGGTAACGGGTGAACACCGCTGCGATGGCGACCGTCAGTATGGCCGTAGGGATGGACACACCGATCAGTGCTGCGGCGGCACCTGCCCAGCCGGCCTGGTGGTAACCGACGAAAGCAGCCAGTTTGGTGGCGATCGGGCTGGGCAGCGTGTTGGCGAAGGCGTAGGCGTCCAGAAGTTCCTGGCTGGTCAGCCAGCCGCGCAGGTCGACGACCTCGTTCTGGATCAGCGTGATCATCGAAGGCCCGCCGCCGAAACCTGCCAGGCTGGCCCGGGTGAACGAGACGAACAGCTCCCACAGCTCGGTCATGAACGCAGCACCAGCAGACCGGCGATGCCACCGATGATTATGAGCACAGCGGCGTTGACGTTGAAGACGACGGCCAGGGCGAAGACGGTGATTATGAGCAGCCAGCGCAGTGGCCGCCGGTGCCAGCCGGTGCGCGCCCCGAGAGCTGATGGCAGGAAGTCCCAGACCACTACCGCCAGCAGAGCCAGAACGACCGGGCGGATGCCCATCAGCAGCCCCTCGACCGCCGGGTGGTCACGCCAGGTCTGGTACAGCGTCAGCAGGAAGATCATCGCCAGCGCCGTCGGGACGATCGTGGCGATCAGGCTGACCAGCGCGCCGGGCCAGCCGGCCACGCGGTGACCGAAGTATGCAGCCAGGTTGGTGCCGATCGGCCCCGGCATGGTTGAACCGAGCATGTAAGCGTCCAGGAACTCGTCCTGGTCCATCCAGCCGTTGCGGGTGACGATCTCGTGGCGCAGGATCGGGATGACCGAAGCACCACCACCGAACGTCATCACACCGGCCCTGAAGAACGTCAGGGTCAGCTTGACGAGGTCGAACACGGTTCCGCCAGCCAGCATGCCTCCCTACCTTAACGCCACCGCCTGGGGAGATTCTTCATGGCGCCTGAGTACCGGTGCGGCTACAGTCCGGGCAGGAGAGAACGTCATGCAGGGGAAACCGACGGGCCGGACCGCCATCGTCGTCATCCACGGCATCGGCGAGCAGCCGCCGCTGGCGACACTCGGCCGCTTCACGCAGGGGATCATCGATCACACTGGCGCCGAGCAGCCGCAGGCGGTGCTGCGCCAGATCGCCGGTGAACGGCGGCCACTGCTGCGTTTCAGCGACCTGGCCGGCACCGGCCCCGCTGACGTGCTGGAGTACGCGTGGCAGCACCTGGCGCAGGGCCGCATCAGCAGCGTGCGGACGCTCCGCTGGCTCCTGGCCACGACCATCGCCCCACTGCATTTCCGCCGGCACTGGCGGCTGCTGTCCGAGGCGGGCGAGGAGGCGCCCGCAGCCTGGCTGACCGTCCTGCGTCAGCTGATGCTGGCGGGTGCCCTGCTGCTGCCGGTGCTGCTGGCGCCCGCGCTCATAACCACTGCTGTGCTGACTGTCCGGACTCAGTTCAGCAGTGGCTGGCCGGCGGCGCCCGGCTTCAGCGGCTGGTTCGTGCTCAGCCTGGCCGCGGCGCTGCTCGGTCTGCTGCAGCTGCGGGCGCTGGCCGGTGACGCCTGGGAATCATGGCGTATCAGACGCCGCAGCGGTTCCGGCTGGTCAGGGCTGTACGGCGGACCAGCAGCCGGCTGGCGCTGGCCGGCGCTGCTCGTCGGGCTGCTTACGCTGCTGTTCGCCGGGCTTGCCGGCTGGCGGGCGGCAGCGGTCTGGTTGCAGGTGTGGACCTGGCTGCAGCAGCCGGCCGGCCGTTCCTGGCTTCTGGGCATCGTGCTGGTGGTCGCCGGACTCGCAGTCACCCTGCGCTTCGTGCGTTTCCTGCGCGACTGGGCCGGTGACATCGCCCTGTACGTCACCGCCGACCACCAGGCGGCCGCCGACCGCAGCCGGCACCACATAAAAGAGGGTGCCGCCCGGCTGATCGAGGCACTGCTGCGGGACCCGGACTATGAGCGGGTCGTCCTGGTCGGACATTCACTTGGCAGCGTCATCGCGTTCGACGCGCTCAACGTCCTGAGCCGTGGTCACCGGCTGGAGAACGTCCTGCCACCGGCACCACTCGCCAAGCTGCATGGGCTGCTCACCATGGGTTCGCCGCTCGATAAGGTCGCCTACTTCTTCCGGGAGCAGACCGCTGACGACGCAGCGATCCACGCGCAGCTGCTCTCTTTCCTGCATCCGACGGCCCGGCGTCCGTCCCGGCGGGATGACGGCCCGTACGCCATCGCTCCTTATGAGGTGCCTCTCCGTGACCTGTGCTGGACCGCAGTGCACGCCCCACTTGATGTGATCAGCGACCCGCTCGTCTTCTACCGCACCAGCCGGCTGCTGACCCGTCCGTACCTGCCGGCCGGGGCGCACCAGCGCTACTTCAGTGACCCGCAGGTGTACGCGGAACTGCTCAGGTTGTGCCGAGGAGGTCCTGGATCTCCTCAAGCTGCGGCATCGACGGCTGCGCCCCCTCGCGGGTGACGGCGACTCCGCCGGCGGCCACGCCGAACCGGACCGCGTCGGCCAGGCTGTTGCCTTCGCTCAGGCTCACCGCGAGGGCACCGGCGAACGCGTCACCGGCACCGGTCGTGTCAACCAGTTTCACCTTGTGGGCAGGCACACTGCCGCTGGCGCTGCGGTCGGCCCACACTGCACCGCGCGAACCGAGCGTCATGACCGCCATCGGAACGAGCTCCGTCAGTGCGCGGACCGCCGCTTCCGGTGCCAGGCTGTCATCGTCCAGCTGAACTGACGCTTCGGTCTCGTTGACGAGCAGCAGGTCGACGT
>CAYPKV010000069.1:0-11112 GCA_964411415.1 uncultured bacterium | reverse complement strand
ACTTCCGGCCGGAGTACCTCGGTCTGGGCCTACTGCAGGAACGCTGGCCGGACGTGCCACGCATCGCGCTCACCGCTACGGCGGATGAGCTGACCCGGCAGGAGATACGCGAGAAACTGCGCCTGGGCGACGCCCGGTCCTTCGTCTCCAGCTTCGACCGGCCGAACATCCGCTACCGGGTCGTGCCGAAACTCAACGCCCGTCAGCAGTTCCTGCGCTTCTACCGGGAGCAGCACTCAGGTGACGCCGGCATCGTCTACTGCCTGTCGCGCCGCTCGGTCGACGAGACGTCCGAGTGGCTGCGGCGCGAAGGCGTCAACGCCCTCGGCTATCACGCCGGACTGAGCCAGCAGGAACGCCAGGCCAGTCAGGAACGGTTCCTGCGTGAAGATGGCATCGTCATGGTCGCCACCATCGCGTTCGGGATGGGCATCGACAAGCCGGACGTGCGCTTCGTGGCGCACCTGGACCTGCCGCGCAGCATCGAAGGTTACTACCAGGAGACGGGCCGGGCCGGCCGCGACGGACTGCCGGCCAGTGCGTTCATGACTTACGGCCTCGCTGACGTGGCGGCGCTGCACCGGCTGCTGGATCAGAGTGAAGGCAGCGACGATTACAAGCGGGTGGAGCGCCAGCGGATCGACGCTCTGCTTGGTTTCTGTGAGGCGACCACCTGCCGGCGCGTCATGCTGCTGCGTTACTTCAGCGAAGCGTATGACGGCCCGTGCGGCAACTGCGACACGTGCCTCGAGCCGGTCGACGTGATGGACGGCACCGTGCCGGTACAGAAGTTCCTGTCAGCCGTTTACCGCACCGGCCAGCGCTTCGGTGCCGCACACGTCATCGACGTCCTGACCGGCAAGGAGACACCCCGCATCAGCCAGCTCGGTCACCAGCAGCTGAGCGTGCACGGCATCGGCAGTGAGTTCGACGACCGGGGCTGGCGCAGCGTTGCCCGGCAGCTGCTCGCCGGCGGGTACCTGCGTGCTGACGCGAGTGCTTACGGCGCACTGAAGCTGACGCCGGCAAGTGCACCGGTGCTGCGGGGTGACGTGAAGGTCAGCCTGCGCCGAGACTCGCAGCCACCGCGCAGTCAGCCGAAGCCGAAACCCCGGGTGCGGCGCAGCCTGGCGGTTGCCGACCTGGATCCGGCGGACGCGGAACTGTTCGAGACGCTCCGGGCACTGCGGGCCCGCCTGGCTTCGGAACAGGGGGTGCCGCCGTACGTCGTGTTCAGCGACGCCAGCCTGCGGGACATGGTCGAACGCCGCCCGCAGACTGACGCGCAGTTCCTGGAGGTCAGCGGCGTCGGCCAGGTGAAGCTGGAACGCTACGGTGAGGCGTTCCTGGTAGCGATCGCAGCCGGCTGAGCCGGTTCAGAACGGTTCGACCGTCATCACGCCCGGTCAGGTGTCACACAACGGTCAGAATCCGATCGATACGTACTTGACGTCCAGGTACTCCTCGATGCCGAAGCGGCCACCTTCGCGGCCCAGTCCGGAATCCTTGACGCCACCGAACGGCACGTGGGGAGCCGAAGGGATGCCGTCATTGATGCCGACGATGCCGTACTCGAGCGCCTCGGAAACGCGGATGGCGCGGCCGATATCGCGGGTGAACATGTAGGAAGCGAGGCCGTAATCGGAGTCGTTGGCGATGCGGATCGCTTCCTCTTCCGTGTCGAACACGGTGATCGGTGCAACCGGCCCGAAGGTCTCTTCACTCATGATCAGCATGTCTTCGGTAACGCCGCTCAGGACGGTCGGTTCGAAGAACAGGCCGGATCCACCGGCGACCTGTGCGCTCTGCCCGCCGGTCACGACGGTAGCGCCACGGTCAACGGCGTCCTGGATGTGGGCGCGGACCTTGTCGACCGCGTCCTGGTTGACGAGCGGGCCGATATCCGTGCCGGCATCCAGCGGGTCGCCGACCTGCAGTGCCTTCGTAGCCGCGGCGAAGCGCTTCGTGAACTCCTCAAGCACGCCACGCTGCACGATCAGCCGGTTGGTGCACACGCACGTCTGGCCGGCGTTGCGGAACTTGCAGGCCACGGCCTCGCGGGCCGCCAGGTCCAGGTCGGCGTCGTCGAAAACGATGAGCGGTGCGTGCCCGCCGAGCTCCAGGCTGATGCGCTTCATGGTGTCTGCCGCCTGGCGGTAAAGGATCTTGCCGACTTCGGTCGAGCCGGTGAAGGTGAGCTTGCGGATCCGCCTGTCGCCGATCAGCACTTCACTGATGGCGCGTGGGCTGCGGGCGGGCAGCACCTGCAGGGTGCCGGGTTCGCCGCCGGCTTCCAGCCACAGTTCCGCCAGGCGCAGCGCGGTCAGCGGCGTCTGCGAGGCGGGTTTGACGATAACGCTGCAGCCTGCCGCCAGGGCTGGGGCGGCCTTGCGGGTGATCATCCCGGCAGGGAAGTTCCACGGTGTGACCGCGTATACCGGGCCGACCGGCTGTTTGATGACCTGCAGGCGCTTGTGGCCGTGCATGGCCGGGATCGACTCGCCGTAGATGCGGATCGCTTCCTCGGCGTAGAACTTCGCGAAGTTCGCGGCGTAGACAGCTTCGCCGGTCGCTTCCTTCACGGCTTTGCCCATCTCGCTGGCGATGAGGCGGCCGAGCTGGTCCTTGTGCTCGATCATCAGGTCGTACCAGCGGCGCACGATGTCAGCGCGTTCGAAAGCTGTACGTGCTTTCCAGCGGTGGAAGCTGCTGACGGCCAGGTCAGCTGCCGCGCGGGCCTCGTCGGGCCCGACGCTGGCGACGGTCGCGATGACGGCCCCCGTGCCGGGGCTGGTCAGTTCATAGGTGTCAGTGGCGCGCCTGAGGCTGTCGGTGATGAAGGTGTTCTCGAGTGCTCCGTCGAGCCTGCTGCGGGTATGTGTGGGCATTGCTGAACCTCCTGAGTTATGCCGGATTCTACCGCCCGGCGTCAGTTCCGGCTGCTCGCCATGAGCTTCCGGACATCGTCAGGAAATTGTCAGCTCCATGCTAGAGTTCCGGTATCTGAAACCGGCCGGCACTGACCGGCTGCCCGGAGGTCTGACGTATGGGAAAGAAACGTACCGTTCTGGCTGCACTCCTGCTTGCGCTCGCTGCGACATTTGTTTCCGCCCAGTCTGAGGAACAGGTAGCTGCTGCTCAGGCTGAGGCTTCACTCGAGTACTACGCCAACATCACGGCCATCGACCCGGTGCTGGAGGCTTTCGCCGCTGAGTACGGGGTTCAGGCCAACTACACCCGAATCTCGACCGAAGGGTTCGCCGCGACGCTGCTGACCGAGTTTCAGGCCGGTCGCCAGGTAGCCTCGGTGCTGCAGGCGCCGCTGCCGTTGCTGGAGATCCTCAAGGAGTTCGGTCTCCTGCAGGCTTACGAGTCACCTGTAGCTGAGGGCTACCCCGAATGGGCCCGCGATGCAGACGGCATGATCACTCAGTTCGGCATCGAGTATGTTGCCCTGATCTACAACACCGAGCATGTCGATGCTGCTGAAGTGCCGACCAGTTACATGGACCTGACTGATCCGAAGTGGGCTGGCCGCATCGTCATGCCCAACCCGGCGTCGCACGCCACGACCATCCAGTGGCTCGTCGGGCTGCTCGACCACAACGTGTTTGGCTCCGAGGACGCCTGGTGGGAGTTCATCAACGGCCTGGCCGCGAACCGCCCTATGTTCGTTGCGAGCTTCGGGCCGACACCGGGTCCGATCTCCTCGGGTGAGATGCACATAGGCATCTCCATGCCCAAGTACATCGTCACCCTGGCGCCGGCACCGCTTGGCTGGGCCCGCGTGGCAGAACCGATGCTCGGCACGCCGCGTGGCATCGCACTGGCAGCCGGGGCGCCCAGCCCGGAGGCTGGCAAACTGTTCATCGACTACTGGCTTGGCGAGGAATCTGCCAGCATCCTTGCTGAAGACGTCGGTGAGTACGTCCTCGCACCGGGGGTCTACCCGCCCATTGACGGAATCAGTGAAGCCGAGGTGCTGCCGCTGCGTTCCATGACCGACGAGGAGATCGCCGAGTGGGGCGAGCGCTTCGCCGAAGCCTTCCGCTGACCGGCTGAACACAGCTGTTCAACATTGGGGTGTCCGCCAGGACCACATCGCTCCACGGTCCTGGCGGGCCCCGCTGATTTTTGACAAAGGAACTGCATGGAAATCCGGGTTGAGAACCTGCGCAAGACGTATCAGTCCGAACAGGGGCCGGTCACGGCACTGAACGGCGTCAGCATAGACGTGCCGGACGGTTCGGTGACTACGCTGCTGGGGCCCAGCGGCTGCGGCAAGACCACGCTGTTGCGCTGTATCGCCGGCCTGGAGACACCGGACGCCGGGACGATCTCGATCGGCGACACGGTCGTCTGGTCGGGTGAAGGCGGCCGTACCCGTAACGTCACTCCTGATAAGCGCGGCATCGGCATGGTCTTTCAGACGTATGCCATCTGGCCACATATGACCGTTTACCAGAACGTGGCTTATCCACTGGAATCACAGGGTGTGCCGCGTTCGCAGATTCCCGGCCGGGTGGAGGAGGCGCTGAAGTTCGTGCAATTAGGTGGCTTCGGAAAACGCCCGGCCACCGCCCTGAGTGGAGGGCAGCAGCAGCGCGTGTCACTGGCACGAGCGATAGTGTCGGAACCCCGGGTCTTCCTGTTCGACGAACCGCTCTCCAACCTCGACGCCAAGCTGCGTGAAGAGACCCGCCAGGAGCTGCGCGAGCTGCTGACCAGGCTGGGTATCACTTCGCTTTACGTCACCCACGACCGCTTCGAAGCGCTGGCCCTGTCAGATGACGTGGTGGTCATGCAGGGGGGCAACATCGTCCAGCGCGGCACACCTGAGGACGTCTACTTCAGGGCGGACAGCCACTTCGTGGTCGATTTCATGGGCAAGGCGAACTTCCTGCCCGGCCGTATCCGTGCCGCCTCCCCTGATGGTGGTGTGCTGGTCGACACTGCAATCGGCGCGCTGAGCTGCGAGGCGGCCATCGCGGGCGCCGAACCGGGCGACGAAGGCACTGTAACGGTGCGCATGGAGTTCATCGAGCCCGTAGCAGCAGGGACTGAAGGTGAAGGCATCAACCTGGTTGACGGTACCGTAACGTCAGTCACGTTCCTGGGTGAGTACCGCGAGGTGACGGTCAGCGTGATGACTGAGAGCCTGCACCTGCGCGTGCCCTCAACCCTCAGCCTCGAGGTAGGTCAGGCCGTGCGCCTGCGCCTGCGGCCTGACGGCTGCCGCTTCATCAGCGGCTGAGGGGGAGCGTCTCATGCACTCTGCCAAGACCTCGTGGCTGACCTGGATCCTGGTGCTGGTCGTCGGTTTCCTGACGCTGGCACCGGCGATCATGCTGGTGGTCGGCAGCTTCTCCCAGGGACTGGGCGCCTTCGGTGACTTCACCCTCGAGAAGTACATCCGCGTTTACACCGACCCGCGCCTGTACCGCGTGCTGGTCAACACGTTCATCTTCACGTTCGGGTCCGCGCTCATCGCCACGGGCCTGGCGTTCGGCCTGGCTTACCTGAACTTCCGTACGGATGCGCCGTTCCGCGGCCTGCTGCACCTGATTCCGATTCTGTCGATGATGGTGCCTCACCTGGCGTTCGGAACCAGCTGGGCGCTGCTGCTGAACCCGACCAACGGCATGCTCAACGTGTTCCTCCGTGACACGCTGGGGCTCGGCATCATCAACATCTACTCACTGACTGGAATGGTCGTGGTCGAGGGGCTGCTGGAACTGCCGGTCGCCTACCTGGTGATAGCCGCAGCCATGCGTTCGTTCGATACGGCGCTGGAAGAGGCTTCTTGGATAAACGGTGGTTCCTCTCGCCGCACGATGTTCCGTATCATCCTGCCGATGCTGCAGCCGGCCCTGTTGGCCGCGCTGATGCTCGTAGTCATCCGCGCTCTCGGTGCGTTCGCGATCCCCTCGGTGCTGGGCATGCCTGCCCGCATCGACGTGCTCACCACCTACGTCTACACTATGGTCACGACTGGCTTCCTGCCGGACTACGGCCGTGCAGCAGCCGTCGGCATCAGCGTGCTGCTGACTGCGATCGTACTGGTTGTTGTGTATCGCTACTATACCCGGGCTTCGGAGCGGTTCGTGACCATCGGTGGCCGCGGTTACCGGCCGCAGCAGGTCAAGCTTGGCGCGATGCGCATCCCGCTCGGCCTGGCGTCACTGCTGATCGGCATCGTCCTCGTGATCGTCCCGGTGGTCGTGCTCGCTTACGTGTCGGTCATCCCCTACATGATGGCGCCCGGGCCCCGGGCGTTCTCGATGCTGACCTGGACGCACTGGCAGTCAGTGCTGGCCGACCGGCTGACCGGCACTGCCTTCCGCAACAGCGTGTTCCTGGCGCTGGTCGGTGCGACTTTCGGCATCGTCATGTCCACTCTGTCGTCTTACATCATCGTGCGGGTCCGCAACTGGGGCAGTGCGCTGCTTGAGGTACTGGCGTTTACGTCGTTCGCGTTCCCGGGGCTGGTGCTGGCGATCGGCTTCATGTGGGCGTTCGTTCGGACCGACCTTTATGGCACAATCTGGGCGCTGCTGATCGGTTACGTCGCCACCTATCTTCCGTTCGGAATCAGGCCACTGACCAGCACTTTCATCCAGATCGGCAAGGACCTGGAAGAAGCTTCGTTCATAAGTGGCGCCGGTTTCCTGCGCACCCTGCGGCGCGTCGTGATGCCGTTGGCTCTGCCGGGCATCGTCTCCGGCTGGACGCTAATGGCAGTGATGTTCATCCGCGAGCTGGACCTGTCGGTCATCCTGGCCCGTCCCGGGACCGAAGTGCTGTCGGTGCTCATGTACCGGGCGGTGCACGACGCGTACTGGGGTCGGGTCGCCACCATCGGCGTGATAATGATCCTGCTGTCAACGACGCTGATCCTGCTGACCAATCTGCTGACCAGGCGGGCGGGCATGGCATCGCGCTGAGCCCGAGTCATAGCCTGGCGTGATAGCGCTGTTGGATTTTGGTTGGCCCGGCGCACTGGCGTGCAAGCTGCCATAACGGTCAGTTATATCTACTGTAACTGCGCTGCACTGCCACACCGTAAACCGGCTGTATAACCCGATCTGAGACCACCGGACTGTACCGGTGCATAGAGAGGGAAGATAACCATGCTCATCGAGAGGTTCTACGACCCGGACCTGGCCCAGGCCAGCTTCGTAGTGGCCTGCCAGGCCGCCGGCACGGCGCTCGTCATCGACCCGCGCCGCGACATCGACGTTTACCTGCGCTTCGCAGCTGACAACGGCCTGCAGATCACCGACGTCACCGAGACCCACATCCACGCGGACTACCTGTCCGGCGCGCGTGAACTGGCCGCCGCCACCGGCGCCCGCCTGCGGCTGAGCGACGAGGGCGGCCCCGACTGGCTGTACCGCTTCGATCATGAGCCGCTGCGGCATGGCTCGGAGTTCAGCCTCGGCAACATCACCGTCAGAGCCGTTCACACGCCGGGTCACACGCCAGAACACCTGTCGTTCCTGGTCACTGACGGTGCCGCCAGCAGCGAAGCCGGTTTCCTGTTCACCGGCGACTTCGTGTTCGCTGGCGACATCGGCCGGCCCGACCTGCTGGACGAGGCTGCCGGCGGGGAAGACACCCGCTTCCCGATGGCCCGCACCCTGTTCGCCAGCCTGCGCGACCGGTTCCTGAACCTGCCCGACTGGGTGCGGGTGTTCCCCGGCCACGGAGCGGGCAGCGCCTGCGGCAAATCACTCGGCGCAGTCGACAGCACCACGGTCGGGTACGAGCGGCTCACCGCCTGGTGGGCACCGTTCGTGACCGCCGGTGATGAAGAGGGCTTCGTGAATGCTCTGCTAGAAGGCCAGCCGGACGCGCCGCTGTACTTCGGCCGGATGAAGGTCAGCAACCGTGCGGGGGCGGACCTGCTGGGTCCGCTGCCGGCAGTCCCTGAACTCGCCGAAGTGCCCGCCACTGCGCTGCTGCTCGACACCCGGGCTCGCGAAGACTTCCAGGCCGGCCACGTCCCCGGGTCCGTGCACCTGCCTGACGGTGGCAGTTTCGTCACCTGGGCGTCCTGGGTGCTGGATCCGGAGCAGGACCTCGTCGTCCTGGCCCGCGACGGCGACCACGCCGCTGACCTGCGCGCCCGGCTGAGCCGCGTCGGCCTGGACCGGGTCACCGGCTTCATCAGCAGCTTCAGCGGGCTGGCGCTGGAACCGTTCCCGCTCGTCCAGCCCGGTGAGAGCGGTGCAGCCAGCCTCATCGACGTGCGTACCCGCCAGGAGCACGAAGCAGGCAGCATCCCGGGCGCCAGCCAGCTGCACGGTGGCCGGATCATGTACAACCTGGCTGCCCTCCCTACAGATGGACAGCTGGTGATCCACTGCCAGGGTGGCGGCCGCAGCGCCGTCGTCGCCAGTGCACTGCGCGCCAGGGGCTTCAGCAACGTTGCCGACCTGGCCGGAGGTTTCGACGCCTGGCAGGAGGTGAACGATGTCCAGTCCCAGCTGCAGCACCGGTGACTGCCCGCTTGTGAGGCTGTTCAAGTCAATCGCCAGACAGTTCAGGAGGAAAGAGAAGATGTACCAGGAGATATACCCGGAAGAAGTGAGTGAATGGCTTAAACGCGGCGCCCGTCTCATCGACGTGCGTGAAGAATGGGAGTACGAGTCCGGGCATCTGCCGAAAGCGATCAACATCCCGCTGGGCCGCGTCGGCAGTGAACTGGAACCTGACGGCCGTCCGGTCGTGCTCGTGTGCGCCAGTGGCGGTCGTTCAGGTCAGGCGGCCAGCCTGCTGAGCGCCAACGGGTTCAGCGAGGTCGCCAACCTGCTCGGTGGCACGGCCGGCTGGGTCGCCCAGCGGCGCCGGATCGAGAAGTAAGTGCCGCTGGCGCTCGGCAGCGCGCTCCTGATCGGCACTACGCTCGGCCTGCTCGGATCGGGCGGCTCGATCCTCACCGTGCCTGTCCTGGTCTACATCCTGGGTCAGGCCGACAAGGTGGCGGTCGCCGGTTCGCTGGCCATCGTCGGTGGCATCAGCCTGCTTGGCTCCATCCCCTTCGCGCTGCGCCGGCTCATCGACTGGCGCAGCGTGCTGCTCTTCGGCCTGCCCGGCATGCTCGGTTCGTACCTGGGCGCTGCACTGTCGCGCTACATCAGCGGCACGGTGCAGCTGGTGCTGTTCGGGGTGATCATGCTCGTCGCTGCTGCGTTCATGTTGCGCAAACCCACGGCCCGGCCCGCGGGCAAGCAGGCCAGCGGCTGGCTCGTCGCCACGGAAGGACTGGCCGTCGGTGTGATCACGGGCCTGGTCGGCGTCGGCGGCGGTTTCCTGATCGTGCCGGCCCTGGCGCTGCTCGGCGGCCTGCCGCTGCACCTGGCGGTCGGAACCAGCCTGCTGATCATCGCGCTGAAGTCAGCCGTCGGCCTTGTCGGTTACCTGCCAGTGCTGCACGAGCTCGAACTGCAGCTGAACTGGCTTGTCATCACCATGTTCATAATCGTCGGGGCGGCCGGCAGCTTCCTGGGTGCCCGCTTCGGCCGCCGCATCCCCCAGCTGGCCCTGCAGCGCGTGTTCGCCCTGTTCCTGGTCGGCGTCGGCAGCTTCGTCCTGTGGCAGAACCTGGTCTAGAGCCCGTGGCGCTCCGCCAGGTACGTCAGCGCGTGCTGGCGGTCAGGCAGCAGGAAGGCATCCGCGCGGGTCAGCCGGTAAACCGGCAGCTGAAGCTCCGGGCCGTCCAGCCGGATCAGCCGCAGCACCACGTCGATCAGTTCGGTCTCCACGTAACTGGCGACGGTGACACCGATGCCCAGGCCGGCATGCACCGCACTGCGCACGGCAGCCGGTCCGCTCACTTCAAGTAACCGCCCGGGTCGCGTACCCGTCGCCTCGAGCGCCCGGTACAGCGATCGGTACGTAATCGACGCGAACGACGGCACCACCAGCGTCTCGCCTTCCAGGCTGCTGAGCGGCAGACTGCCGTAGCGCGTCAGTGGATCGTCCTCGCGCACGAGCAGCACGATCTGTTCACTGCCCACCGGATCGACCCGCAGGTCGCGGGCGTCCTCAGGCTGCCCCAGTATCCAGGCGGCATCGAGGCTGCCTTCGCGCAGCCCCCGCTCCAGCTCCGGCGTGTAACCTTCCAACAGGTGCATGCGCAGCAGGTAACCAAGCTCGGTGTAAGCGCGGCCAGCCCGGAGCAGCGGCCCGGTGTAGCGCGTGGTCAGGTGATGACTGAGTCCCAGATGCAGATGCGTCCATTCGGGTTCAACCTCACCGCGGATCACCTCGGCGGCCCGTTCGAGCGCCTGACTGACGCTGCAGGCATAAGGCAGCAGCTGCCGGCCCGCCGGGGTCAGGACGATGCCCTGGGCGCTGCGCGTGTACAGGGCCGTGCCGCGTTCTTCCTGCAGCAGCCGCAGCTGCCGGCTGACCGCTGGCTGGCTTATGCCCAGGACGCGGGCCGCGGCCGACACGCTGCCTTCGCGGGCCACGAGGCAGAAAGCCCGCAGCTGATCAGCGTTCAAGGGCGAACCAGCCCGGTTCCCGCTGCCTGAATACCCGCAGCCTGGTCACGCCCAGTCGCCTGAACTCTGCCAGGGCAGCGTCCCAGCCGTAGCCGACCTCGTCCGTCCGGTGCGAGTCGCTGCCGAACGTCAGAGGTACGGAGCGGCGTACGAGGCCGTTCAGGATGCCGGGTCCGGGGAACAGCTCGCTGGTCTTGCGCAGCCCCGCAGTGTTTATCTCGACCGCGATGCCGTGGTCGGCGATGCAGTCCAGCGTCGCTTCGATCTCGGAAGACATGTCTGCAGCCGGCGCCGGCAGCCTCGCCTTGACCGCGTCCATGTGAGCCAGGATGTCGAACAGCCCGGACTCCACCGCTGCCCTGGTCAGGCGCCAGTAGTCGCGGTGCAGTTCATCGGCATCGGTGATCAGCGCGTGGGTGTCCCGTTTGTATATGTGCACCGGTCCGATCTCATGAACGGAACCGAGCACGTAATCGAGCGGTGCCGCGGCGAGTGCCGCCCGGTAGACGTCTTCAGTGCCGGGCAGCCAGTCGGCTTCGGTACCGATGAGCACCTCCAGCCGGCCGGCCAGGCTGTCACGTACCTCAGCCGCCTCGCTCAG
>CAYPKV010000068.1:0-11216 GCA_964411415.1 uncultured bacterium | reverse complement strand
GTGGACGCCAGGTTCTGCTGGACGGTGCGCACGACCCGTCCGCTGCTGCCGAGCTGGTGTGGCCATTGGCGGCAGGTTACACACTTCTCTACGCCGGGCTGGGCCGCAAGCAGCGGCAGGAGACCCTGTCCGTTCTGGCCGGAAAGGCACGTGCAGTGTTCCTGACCGAACTCGGGCAGGACGGTACGGCCGAATGGACCGGTGCCAGCATCGTCAGCGACAACAGGGCAGCCCTGGAGGCTGCCCTGGCGGCGACTGAAGCTGGAGGGACGCTGCTGATCTCAGGCTCCCTTTACCTGGCGGGCAGCCTCAGGCCCTCAATCCTGGAACTGGCGCAAGCCTGAGCCCGTCAGGTCCTCGCCCCGGCTGAGGCCCTGGCGCTGCGTGACCATCAGCTTGAACTCGTGCGGGCTGGTGGCCATGGCAACGGCGGACTCCATGGTGATCCGGCGCTCCAGGTACAGCTCCACCAGGTGCTGGTCAAAGGTCTGCATTCCACGGATGTTGTCATCCTCGAGTGCTTCCTTGATCAGCGGGGTCTTGTCAGAATCCTTGATGTAGTCACGGATCAGCGGCGTGTTGACCAGAACTTCCAGTGCCAGGACGCGGCCCGGTCCGTCGGCGCGCGGCAGCAGTCGCTGGCTGAGGATGCCCAGCAGTGACTCGGCCAGCAGTATGCGGATCTGGTCCCGCTCGTGTGGCGGGAAGAAGTCAATGATGCGGTTGACGGTCCTGACTGCGTCCAGCGTGTGCAGCGTGGACAGGACCAGGTGGCCGGTCTGCGCCGCCGTCAGGGCGGCCTCAACCGTATCCTTGTCACGCATCTCACCGACCATGATCACGTCGGGATCCTGACGCATGGCGTACTTCACGGCATCCGTGAAGTCAGCCGTGTCCAGCCCCACCTCGCGCTGGATGACCAGCGAACGCTGGTTCTTGTGCAGGATCTCGATCGGATCTTCGACAGTGATGATGTTCCTGGGGTATTTGCGGTTGATGTGGTCAACCATGGCCGCCAGGGTGGTCGATTTGCCCGAACCGGTCGGTCCGGTGACCAGCACCAGGCCACGCGGCTGTGCCGAGAGCTCCTCAAGCACCAGGCCAGGCAGACCCAGCGTCTCGAAACTCGGAACCGTGTCCTGCACTACCCGCATGACGATGCCGACGCTGGAGCGTTGCCTGAACACGTTGCAGCGGAAGCGGGCGACTTCCGGGATGGTGAAGGCGAAGTCAAGCTCGTGCCTGTGCAGGAACAGCTGCCGTTGCGATTCAGTCATCATCGCCAAGGCGATCTGCTCCGTCTGTGCCGGAATCAGCTTAGGGACACCCTCGAACGGCACGAGGGCGCCGTCAACCCGCATGTGCGGCGCAGCACCCGCCTGAAGATGGATATCCGACGCACGCTGGCCAACCATCTGGCGCAGCATGTCGGCAATGCGCACACCGCGACCGCTGTTGTCATTCATGAGCGGATTGTAGCGCGTGCGCTCGTCATCCGCTGTGAACAATGCCGTGGTCGGGGCTTGCTGGAAGTAAACTGGACGGCATGCTTGATATCCGACTCGTACGTGACAACCCGGAGCAGGTCCGGGAGGGCATCCGCAGAAAGCAGATGCCGGAAGCCTTGAGCGCACTGGACCAGCTGCTGCTGGCGGACGAAGAGGAACGCCTGCTGCGCCGCGACCTCGAGGAGCGGCAGGCCCGCCGCAACACAGTCAGTCGCCAGATCGGCCAGCTGAAACGCGATGGCGCTGACGCTTCCGAGCCGATGGCAGAGATGGCGGAACTGGCAGCCACCGTGAAGCAACTCGAGGAACGCAGCCGGACGCTTACCGCAAGGGTGAACGAGCTGCTGCTCGAGCTGCCCAACCTGCCGGACGAGGAGGTGCCCTACGGCGAGAGCGAGCATGACAACGTGGTGGTGGCCGAACATGGCGCTGCGCCCGAGTTCGGCTTCGTGCCGCGTCCCCACTGGGAGCTGCCTGGCTTCAGTGACTGGGTCGACCTTGAAGCCGGTGTGAAGATCGTTGGCGCCGGCTTCCCGGTGTTCCGCGGCCAGGGCGCGCGCCTGGTCCGGGCGCTGCAGGGCTGGATTCTGAACGAACTGGAGGAGCACGGCTACCGGGAGGTGCGGCCGCCGCTTCTGGCCTCGCAGGCCGCCGCGCTGGGTGCCGGCATGCTGCCGGACAAGGAAGGTCAGATGTACCAGGTGGACGGTAGTATGTTCCTGATACCGACCTCCGAGGTCACCCTGGTGAACCTGCACCGCGAGGAGATACTGGATACCGCAAGCTTGCCGCTCCTGTACACCGCATTCACCCCCTGCTTCCGGCGCGAGGCCGGCAGTCACGGACGTGACGTTCGAGGCCTGAACCGGGTGCACCAGTTCGACAAGATCGAGCTCGTGGCCTTCTGCGAACCCGAACAGAGCGCTGAACTCCACGAGACCATGACCCGCACGTCAGAGAGCCTGCTCAGCAAGCTGGGCCTGCGCTGGCGCCGCCTGGCAATGTGCACTGGTGATACGGGTTTCACCCAGTCACGGAAGTTCGACCTGGAAGCGTGGAGTCCCGGGCAGGAACGTTGGCTGGAGGTGTCGAGCGTCTCGAACATCAGGGACTTCCAGGCACGAAGGTTGCAGACCCGGGCCCGTGAAGGTGGCCGGCAGGGTCAGGGCAAACCTGAGATCGTTCACACCCTGAACGGCAGCGCCTTCGGCTTTCCCCGCCTGATGGCCGCAATCATGGAGACCTATCAGAATGAGGACGGCAGCGTCAGCCTGCCTGAGGTGCTGGTACCCTGGATCGGCGGCGAGCGGCTCGGGTGAGCCTGAAGCGTTCAGCCGCCGTGTGAGTCGCTGTCCACCGTACGGGGCACCTTGAGGAAGCCGTCCTGCGCTTCGGGCGCCAGTGCCGTTGCTCCGGCCTGGCCCAGCGGCTGGGTCACAAGGTCTTCCCGCAGGATGTTGCCGCCGAAGTCCAGCTCATACGCGGGCAGTGCCGGGTCAACCTCCTGCAGCACGGCCGCGAACTCCAGGATGCGGTTCAGGTCAGCCTGAAGTTCAGGCAGGTCTTCCTCAGCCACGGTTATTCGCGACAGGCTGCCCAGCTTCAGCACGTCTTCTCGGTCGAGTTTCATCGCACTCAGGATACCAGTCACTGACTCAGAACAGCAGGTAGAGCTGGTAGAGGACAACCACCAGCAGCAGGGCCGGCAGCAGGCTGGCGTTGCGGATCTTGCTGATGTTCAGCAACGTGAGACCCAGTCCCAGGATCATCAGGCCGCCCACCCCGTTGACCAGGAGGACGTTGGGGTCGTTGTAAGGGTCCGGGACCAGTCCGGCCAGCAACCCCGCTGACAGTGACAGCCCACCCTGATAGACGAGTATCACGACCGTGGAGAAGAGCACGCCGAAACCGAAGGTCGCGGCCAGGCCGATCGCCGAGAAGCCGTCGAGGGTGGACTTGAGCACCAGGAAGGAGTTGTCCCCGACCAGGCCGTTCTGGATGGAGCCCACCAGGGTGAGCGGTCCGATGCAGAAGAGCAGGCTGGCCGCCACGAAGCCTTCGGTGAAGCGGCCCTGGCCCCTGAACCTCTTCTTCAGCCTGTCACCGAGCTGATCGAGCCTGTCGTCCAGGCGCCACCACTCGCCCAGGGCACCACCCACGGCCAGTGCGATGAGGCCCAGGATCAACCCCGGTGGCTCTGACACCTTGGTCAGGTCCAGGGCGTTGATGACTCCGATGAGCAGAGTCACCAGGCCGATGGCCTGCATGACCACGACTATTATCCGGTCGGGCAGTCGACCCCGCAGCAGCAGCCCGAGCACAGTGCCAACCAGTACCGTTGCGGTGTTGAGCAGCGTACCGGATGTCTGCTCCAGGAGGGTCAAGCGGCAGCCTTTCCGGAATCATCTGCCGGTTTTCCACGGAGAACGAGAACGGTGACCACGATCCCGGCCAGCAGGGGAATGGCGACCAGCCAGACCAGCCAGGTTCCCAGGCTTGCACCGCCGATGTCAGTCGGAGGAAAGATGAACAGTGCCGGCTCGAACTCGGACTCGCCATCGAAGGTCAGCAGAAGCTCCGCGACCGCGTCTTCCTGTGGATAGGTGGTGTCGCGCATGATCAGCTGGTAGCTGCCCACGGCCGGCAGCTCGATGGCCGCGGCGTAGTTGCCGCCCGGACCGGTTTCCGTCATGGGTACCTTGATCCAGTCACCCTCGGGAATGTCTACGACCACCAGACCGTCCTCGACTTCCTGCGCCGTCGGTGGCGCGTCGGGCGCCTCGGCCTGGCGCCGCGCGAGTTCCGCTTCGTCCAGCAGGCGGAACTCCGCGCTGACTATGGCGTCCTCAATCGGCGTACGGACCGGATCCATCATGTGCAGCTGCAGTGTGAAGCCGGTTGTGGGATCCGGCGGGTTCTCACTTGTGGTCAGCTCACCGAAGACCAGGCTGGCGTGGGCGCCGGCCCAGGATGGAAACAGGGCGGCAAGCAGCAGTATCAGGAAACGACTTGTCGTGCTTCTCACGGCATCAATCCTACTGCTGATTTCATGGGGCGAGCGGCTGCAGCAGGGTGCCGCGCATCTCCATGGGCTGGGCCAGCAGCCAAACCGCGAACACGGCGAAGGCGAGAATGAAGAGCAATACCGGCCACATCGCCAGCACGCCGCGGCGACCGAAGTCACGCAGGGCGATGCGGATGCCGACGTAGACCGCCAGCAGCGACCAGGCGCTGGTGACCGAGGCGGTGATGGCGAAGAGCCAGTTGCTGGGAACCAGTTGCGCCATACCCCAGTCCGGCGTCACGTTAAGGCCCTGCAGTTGCAGGAAGTTCAGGAACACCGGCACGATCTGAAGCGCACCCGTCAGGAAGTGGAACAGGTAGTGGGAGAACCAGAAGCCGATGCCGAGCACCACCACCACGTAGCCCCAGCGAAGGAAAGAGCGTTGGGGATTCACACCCCTGGCGCCACCGGCCGCATCCGCCAGGATGCCGAGCCCGGTAGTGGCGCCCAGGCCGACCAGGGTCAGCACACTGAACAGGAAGCCGAAGAGCAGCGCCTCGTTCCTGGTTCCCAGCACGCCAGCAAGCCAATCGACAAAGGTGAAGAATGGCGCGACCATGGCCGCGGCGTTGAAGAGGCCGGCGGTGGCCAGGACCACGCCCAGCACCATGACCGTGGTGCGGCCGCGGCGCTTCCAGGCATCACTGGTGGCTTCACGCGCAGGCGAACGGATTCCCAGGCCCACGTTGTCATACGGGCAGGCGCGTACGCAGTTGAAGCAGTTGGTGCAGTCCATGGCTGACTGCATCGTTGGTGCGAACAGGCCGGTCTCACAGCCGGGGAACCAACCGCTGCCGTTCGGGTTCGTGATCTCTGCCAGCGGAATGTAGGCGGCCTTGCCGGTAGCCAGGCTGCTGTCCGCGTAAGTCTCACGTCCGTGCAGGCAGGGCTTGTGTTCGCAGCGGTTGCAGATGTCAGTGTCCAGCGCCACGATCTGAGTCGGCGAGGTGTGGGACAGCACGAAGTTGAAGTTGCCGAGCGGGCAGACGTAACGGCAGAAGGTGCCGGCCGGGAAGAAGGTGTCCACCACCAGCGCCGCGCCGAAGTAACCGACGATCAGCCAGGCGGTCAGCCAGGGGCTGGCCCAGAGGTCAAAGTACTCGTAACTGAAGAAGAACAGCAGCATCAGTACCGTGACCAGGTACTTGTTTCGCAATGCGCGTGGCCACCTGTGAGTGAGCCGGTCGGGCAGGACGCGCCTGAGCCAGCTGCTGGCGCCCCGCGTGAGCATGAGGGGACAGGCCGCACAGAAGGCGTTGCCGACAAGTGCCAGCGCAAGCACCACCAGGCCACGCCAGTGGAGCCAGGTGGCGGTGGTGGCCATGTTTCTGGGTGCCAACTGCCGGCCGGTGAAGCCGTCGATCAGCATCACCACCACCAGAAGCAGCAGCGGAATCTGGAGCACCAGTCGCGCGTACTTCCAGCGGAAGAAGCGCCGCAGCCCGGTGATTCCCAACAGGTCGAACCGGCGTGGCTGATCCGGATAGCGGTTGACCGGCGCGGCGCCCGCCAGGGGCAGTTCCAGCCGGCCGGGTTTGCTGACGGCCACCTCAGTTGCCGCCGACATTGACCGGCAGGGTCACCTCAAAAGCCGTCCCATCGGCCAGGCTGACCTCGGCCAGCAGGAACCAGTCGCCGCCCATATGGAATTCGAAGTCGCCGGCCCGCCAGCTGCCGGGTTCAACTTCCACTGCTTCTCTGATGACGGGGATCATCCCGGCGTGAGTCATGTCACCCGTGATGGTGACCTGTTCGACCTCGCCGGTACCGCTCAGCTCCAGACGCACGGGCACCGGTCCCACACGTGCAGGTGCCTCGAGGATGAACTCGGCTGTGGTGCCTTCAGGCAGGCCGCCACTTATGGACTCTCCATCTACAGGGGGTTTGCATGCGACCAGCAACAGGAGCAGCAGAACGGTAGCCACCAGTCTCTTCATGCCTGGATGCTATCACCGGTTGAATCGAAGCCGGGTATCAGCCCGGCGCCGGCGGCAGGCGCCCTATCTGCCGCAGGAACGCGGTAAGTCCTTCGGCCAGCAGCCGTGCCGGCCGCGCAGGATCGCTCAGGAACTGCCTGTCACCGGGGTTGCTGATGTAGCCCATCTCCACCAGCAACGCCGGGCTTGACGGGTTGACACTGTGCCTGAATGCCGGGTTGAAGGCGTAATAGCGGAACATGGCTGAACTTGTGTTCGACGAGTCGTCCGTCAGGCCCGAGGCGGGCAGCCAGGCCGCGTCCATGAGTTCCTTCAGCAGCACGTCGTGTCCGTTGCGAAGCGGCTCGAAATAGGCGCTCTTGTAGCCGTTCCTTCCTTCATCAAGCACGCTGTCCGCGTGCACAGACACGATCGCGTCAGCGGAGTAGTGGACCGGAACGCGGGCGGGCAGCAGTTCCACTTCCACTCCAGCGGACTCAAGCAGGACTGCCAGTTCTGCGGCAACCGCCATGTTCACGTCGAGCTCGTCGATGCCGGCCGCATGCCCGCCCGTGTTCCAGCGCAGCTCCGCATGCTCTTCGGCGTGCTGGTCTGCGTCGAGGTGGCCCACCTGAATGCCGACCCGCACCGGTCCCTTGAGAAGGTTCACGGTCATTATGCGGACGGCCGCCAGGGCCCCGGTGTTGTAGGTACGGGCCGTGTTTCTTACGGGTCCGGCGAGCAGCAGGAGGAACAGTGCCAGCAGAACCGTGAGTACGGCAAGCATGCCCGTGCGGCGGCTGCCGCGTGAAGCTTCTGACACGCCAGCCAACTTATCATGCAGTGAACAGCTTTCTCAGACGGTTCGGCCTATAGTTGAGGACGGATGAGTTCTAAGTTGCCGGCGGAGTCCGGCGCAACCCCCAAAGTCAGGATCGGAATCGCCCTCGGTGGCGGCAGCGCACGCGGCTACGCCCATATCGGCGTGTTGCAGGTGCTTGGTGAGCAGGGCATAGCTCCCACGCTGCTGGCCGGCACCAGTTTTGGAGCCCTGGTGGGCTCCCTCTTCGCCGCCGGACTGGATGTTGCCGACATCGAGAACACGGCGCTCAGCACCAGCGGACGGGAGCTGCTCAGGGCCATTCCCGATTTCGGCCTGCACAAGGCTGCCCTGTTCGAAGGCCGGCGGCTTGAGCAGTACTTCGAACGGATGGTGGACGGGCGGCACTTCGAGGACCTGAAGATGCCTTTCAGGGTGGCGGCCACAGACGTTGACACCGGTGAACGCATCATTCTGGACCAGGGACCCCTGGCGCCGGCGCTGCGCGCCTCAGCGTCCCTGCCCGGCATCTTCGCGCCGGTGGAACTGGCCGGCCGCAGGCTGGCTGACGGCGGGCTGGGCGCTTCTGTGCCACTGGATGCGCTCGAGGACGAGACTCTGGACCTGAGGATCGGGGTCGGTGCCGGCCTGACCATGCGCAGCAGCGCCGCACCGGACATGGTGCGCCGGGCCGCCAGCTCGCGGCTTGGCACCAGGATCTGTGCCCGGGTGATGGGTTCCGAACGGGCAGGCGCGCTCGCCGGCCTGGGCAAGGCCCTGGCGGTGGGGGCAAGCAGCATGCAGATAGCAGGTGACCTGGCCGGTGCCTTGCAGATGCACACGGCGCCGCCCATAAGCTGGCTGCAGTTCGGCAAGGCCGCGGCGGCGATCAGGGCGGGACGCGAGGCTGCCGCACGATTCCTGCCGCAGCTTCGCGGTGCAATCGCCACGCTGGAAGCCGGTTGAACTTACAGGATCCGTTTTCCGAACAGACTGCTTGCAAGGCCGGTGACAACGCCGGCGGTGCGGTTGCGGGTGTCCAGGATGGGGTTGACTTCCACCAGATCGACGCTGGCAACGCGACCGCTGGCGGCGAGTGACTCCATGAACAGGTGGGCCTCGCGGTAAGTCAGGCCGCCCTCCACGGGTGTGCCCACGCCCGGGGCCAGCAGCGGATCGAGCGCATCCGCGTCCAGTGACACGTGCCAGCGCGCATAGTCATGCAGGTAACCGGCGGTTTCCTCGAACACGCGGGCGATACCGAGGCGGTCGATGTCACTCATGCTGTAGGCCCTGATGCCCAGTTCTTCGATCTGCTGCCGTTCATACGGGTCGACACTGCGGAGGCCCACGTAGACGAGTTGCCGCGCCGACAACACGGGACCGCCTCCCCAGACTGACTCGGCAGCCAGCACATCGGTCCCCTGCGAATCAAGCCCGGCGAGCCCGAGCAGCTGAGCCATGGGCATGCCGTGTACGTTGCCGGATGGTGAACTGGCTGGGGTGTTCAGGTCGGCGTGAGCGTCAATCCAGACCACGGCTTCGCAGGCAGCAGGTCCCCGGAAGGCGGCCGCCACGGTGGCCATGGCGACGGAGTGGTCGCCACCAAGACCGAGGGGAAGAGTGTCAGGATCAAGGCTGCACAGCGTCTCGTATGCGCGGCTGCAGGCCTCGAGGATACTGGCGGCGTAACGGGCGCTGTCACTTCCGTGCCCCCTGGCGGAGCCCGAGTCAGCCTGGGGGACCTCGATGTTGCCCAGGTCAGTCAACTCGTGCCCCAGGGAGCGAAGTGCCGGGCCAAGCTGTGCCAGCCGCAGCGCACTGGGCCCCATGTCCGTGCCGCGCCTGCCGGCGCCGAGGTCCATGGGGATGCCCAGCATTCCTATGTGGCGATGCTGCATCTCAGCCTCCGGGCTTGTGCCAGTAGCGGCCCTGCCGCTCCAGAAGTTCGTACGCTTCGGTCGGGCCGATGGAGCCGGCCGGGTATGTGGCAGGCTCCTTCAGCTTCGCGACGGCCTGCAGGAGCGGCTCCACTATGCGCCATTGGGCTTCCACTTCGTCCGAACGCATGAACAGGGTGGCGTCACCCTCCATCACATCCAGGAGCAGTGTTTCGTAAGCGTCCGGGTTGGGCGCGTTGAACTCACGTGAGTAGCTGAAATCCAGGCGGGCGCGTTCCAGGTGGTTCTCCTGGCCGGGCTGTTTGACGTTGAAGTGGATGCTGATGCCTTCATCGGGTGACATGCGCAATACCAGCCTGTCCCCCTTGAGTTCCCGGTCCAGGCTGAACGGGACGTGGGGCGGCACCTTGAACTGAAGCACGACTTCCGTCGCCTTCTGTTCCAGGGCCTTACCGCTGCGTACGAAGAAAGGTACGCCCTGCCAGCGCCAGTTGGAAATCTGCAGTTCGACGGCGGCGTACGTGGCCTGCTTCGACTGCGGATCCACGCCGTCTTCTTCCCGGTACCCCTTCTGGCCGCCGCCGGGACCATACTGGCCGAAAACTGCCTTCTCGGGGTCGACGCAGGCGAGTGCCTCGAACACCTTCACCTTCTCGTTCCTGACACTGCGCGCGTCGTAGCGGGCCGGTGGCTCCATGGCCACCAGCGCCACCAGCTGGAGCAGGTGATTCTGGAAGACGTCACGGATCACGCCGGCTTCCTCGTAGAACCCGCCGCGGCCCTCGACACCCACCGTTTCCTCCATGGTCACCTGAACGTGGTCGATGTAACGGTTGTTCCAGGTCGGTTCGAAGATCGCGTTCGCGAAGCGGAGCGCAGCAACGTTCTGGGCGGTTTCCTTGCCCAGGTAGTGGTCGATCCGGTAGATCTGGTCTTCACGGAAGCTGCCGGACAGGATGGTGTTCAGTTCCAGTGCGCTTTCGAGGTCGTCACCGAACGGCTTCTCGATCACGATGCGCGACCAGCCGCCCTCGGGGTCCCGGTTCAGGCCGGCCTCGCTCAGGGCCCGGACGATCGCCTCGTAGGTGGATGGCGGGGTGGAGGTGTAGAAGACGCGGCGCTCCAGGCCTGTGTCAGCCAGCGCCTCGCCCAGGCGCCCGAAGTCGGCCGCGCTGTCGTAACTGCCCTGCTGGTAGCTGATCCTGGCGGCGAGTTCTTCCCAGCGGTCAGCCCGGTCTGCCGGTATGTGCTCACGGAGTCGCTGCTGCAGCTCCTCCGAACTCACCTGGCTGCGGCCGTAACCGATGATTCTGGTGTCGGGATGAAGCTGGTCCTGCAGGTGAAGTTCGAAGAGGGCAGGCAGCAGTTTGCGTGCCGCTAAGTCGCCCGTGATGCCCAGAATCACGAACGCACAGCTGGGGGCAGTCATGTGAGCGATGCTACCAGATGGTGGCCGGTGGCTTCGGGCAGTCGGGGTTATATTGGCCGCTGTGAGCAGCATTGACGAAGCATTCAGGATTCTGACAGACGGTGCGGCGCAGGTTGAACCCGCCCAGGAACTGCAGCAGAAATTGGAGGAGGCTGCTGCCTCGGGGAGGCAGCTCCGGGTCAAGCTGGGTGTTGACCCCTCGAGTGCCGACCTGCACATCGGCCACTCCGTGGTTCTGCGCAAACTGCGGCAGTTCCAGGACTTGGGTCACCGTGTGGTGCTCATCATCGGTGACTTTACGGCCACGATCGGTGACCCGTCGGGCAGGTCCAGGACCAGGCCGGTTCTGAGCCTGGAGGAGACGCGCCGCAACGGCCGGACCTACCTTGAGCAGGCCACTCTCATCCTGGATGACTCGGAAGAACTTCTGGAGATCCGTCACAACTCCGAATGGCTTGAACCCCTCGACTTCAGCGATCTCATTCGCCTGGCCAGCACCTACACGGTGGCCCGCATGCTGGAACGGGATGACTTCACGAAGCGCTACTCGGCTGGCGTGCCCATCAGCGTTCACGAGT
>CAYPKV010000067.1:0-11533 GCA_964411415.1 uncultured bacterium | reverse complement strand
CGCCGGCACACTTCTTCGGGGATGGCGGTTGCCAGCGTCACCCGGATGCGGGGCTTCTCGACCCCGTTCTCGACCGTGCCGGCACCCTTGACGTGGGTGGAGTGTGCCAGGGTGGTCCAGGCGATGTCGCGGTACCTGTCCCAGTCGGCCAGGAACCAGTCACGCACGTGGTAACCGACCTGTTCGATCAGATGGCCATGGGTGGCGCTGATGGTGTCTAAGTGCGGAGCGTAGATGATTATCTCTCCACCGTCAGCGACGACAGGTTCGGTTTTGTACATGGCCTTGGCGGCGGTCCACAGCTCGTCGTACTGCAGGGCCGGCATGGACAGGACACTGCTGTACGGCCTCGTGTGCCAGCGGATGTTCAGTTCCGCTGACAGGTCAGCGGCGTTCGACCAGGCCTGCAGGTGGTCACCGCTGAACAGACCGTGCAGTTCAGGGCCGCGCATCGCCAGCTTCAGGCAGGTGACCGGTTTGCGGTCCGTGATGAAACGCGCGGCGTGATGCAGTACCCGCCGAACTGGCGTGTCCTTCACGCCGATCGTCGCGTAACTCGTGGACAGTGCTCCGAGCCAGTGGGTGCTGTTGATGATCTCAGCGCCGCTTATGCCGGGGAAGAGGTACTTCGCTCCACCTGAGAAGCCGGCCACCTCGTGCGGGAACACCGGGCCGACTATGAGCAGATGGTCGTACTCAAGTGCCAGGCGGTTGATCGTGACCGGTGTCTCACGGTCCACCAGGCCACCGGTCAGCTGGTTCATCTCGGAAGCTGTGACGGTACCGGCCAGGGTCAATGCTGCCGGGTCGTCCCAGGCGTGGTTGATGACGCGTGACCACGGATAGCGCTGCTGACGCTCGGCTGCGCTCAGGCCGACCCAGCGGCTGATGGCCTGTTCACTCATCGGCTGGTGCGTGCCGAGGGCGATAAGGAAGTCAAGGCGGCTGGCGACCTTACCCAGGTGCTCGTTCAGCAGGCGGTACAGCAGCGGCATCGGCGCGCTGCGCGTCCCGTCCGGGATGATGACCAGGACGCTTTGGCCCGCAGCGACCTGCGGATCGAAGGCAGTACCGATGAACTCCCGCACCTCCGTTTCGGTCAGCGGTGAGTCCTGCCGGCCGAAACTGTGGGTGGTCGCCAGCAGCCTGCTCATGAGAGGAGCTGCGCGGACTCCGTATCCAGGTAGAGCAGCGCCTGGGGAGCCTGCTGGAGGACCGAGGCCGGGCAGTCCTCACTGACGGGGCCGAGGAGCGCGTCGTGAACAGCCTGGGCCTTGCGGGCTTCAGGTGCCAGCACCTGCACATGTCCGGCGTTCAGGAGCGCGGGGATGGTCACCGTCAGGGCGTGGGTCGGTACGTCGGCGATGCTGTCGAACAGGCCACTGCTGACCTGCTGCTGCCGGCTGACCTCGTCGAGTTCGACCGTCTTGACCGTGGCGGGGTCACTGAAATCCGCGTAGGGAGGGTCGTTGAACGCCAGGTGACCGTTGTTGCCGACACCAAGGCAGCTCAGGTCGATGCTGTCTTCGTTCAGCAGGTCCGAGTAGCGGCGGATCTCCGCCGTGGGTTCTGCGTTGCCGTCCAGAGCGTTGAAAGTCCTGACGTCAACGTGACTGACGAAGTTGTCCAGCAGGTACTGTCGGAAGCTTTGCGGGTGTCCCTGTGGCAGTCCGATGTACTCGTCAAGATGGAACACGTCGACCTTGCTCCAGTCGATCCCCTCTGCCTGGCGGAGCCGGCTCAGGAAATCAAGCTGTGAGTTGCCGGTGGCCAGGATGACCCGGGCGTAACCACGCTGGCTGATCGCGTCACGGATCACCTGGCTGGAGCGGGCCGCTGCGGCAGCGTTGATGGACTCCTGGTCAGGGTGGATCTCAACAGGCAACTGCCCGTACGTTCTCTTCTCAATCACTTCTGGCACGTCCTTATGTTCGTCGGTCACCCACTTGCGGTGCCTGCCATCAAGTGTAGCGCAGCCTCAGTCGAGCCGGTATGCGGCACGGGCCGCACCTGCGGCGAGCCACGCTGCAGTTTCTGCAGCTTCGTCTTCAGCGAGCAGACCCCGCGCCGTCTGCTCCGCCAGCCAGTTGCAGCTGACGCGCCGCCACACGTCGTGCCGGGCCGGGATCGAAGGGAAAGCCCGGGTGTCATCGTTGAAACCGGCCAGGTTGTAGAAACCTGCCGTCTCCACCACCTGATCCAGGTAGCGTTCCATGCCTTTCACGCTGTCAAAGAACCACCAGGGCGGCCCGAGGCGCAGCGCCGGCCAGTGGCCTGCGAGTGGGGCGAGTTCCCGCCCGTAAGTCGACTCGTCAAGGGTGAACAGTATGACCCGCAGGCGCGGATCGTTACCGAACGCTCCGAGCAGCTGCCGAAGCCCTGTGGTCCAGTCGGTGCGGATCGGTATGTCTGCCCCACGGTCAGCTCCGAAGCGCTGGAACAGCGGACCGTTGTGGTTGCGCAGCGATCCCAGGTGCAGCTGCATGACCAGACCGTCCTCGCAGCTCATGCCAGCCATCAGGTACAGCATGTGCCCATGCAGCCGTTCGCTGGCAGAATCGTCCAGACTGCCGCGCAATGCCCGGTCGAACAACGTCGCGGCCTCTGCGCGAGGCAGGGGACTCAGGTCAGCAGTCAGCCGCGAGTGGTCAGTGGCCACTGCTCCGGCGGCTATGAACTGTTCGCGCCGCCTGGCGACGGCAGCCGTGAAGCTGTCCAGGTTGTTCACGTCGGTGCCGGTCAGTTCGCAGAGCTGCTGCAGTTCGCTCTGCCAGCCCGGGGCGGAGAACGTGAAGAGCCGGTCAGGCCGGAAGGTCGGGATCACCCGGTACCCTTCCCGCTGCAGCTTCTGGTGCGGCTCCAGCGAATCGGTAGCAGCGTCGGTGGTGGCCAGCACTTCGATGCCGAACCGCCGGAACAACGCTCGCGGAGTGAACTCCGCTGAACTGAGCTGCTCGGCGATCACTTCATAGATGGCTTCTGCGGTCGCACTGTTCAGCCGCTGCCGCACGCCGAACAGGTCGCTGAACACGGCGCTCAGCCACAGACCGGTCGGCGTGCCGCGGAACAGGTGCCAGTGACTGGCGAACAGCTGCCACACCTCCCGCGGGTCAGCCGGCGTCCCGCTGATGCCCAGCGCTTCCAGCGGCACGCCCTGGCTGTACAGCATCCGGAACACGTAATGGTCCGGCGTGATGAGCAGTTCTGCGGGATCACCGAAGCGGCGCTCCTCATCCGCCAGCAGCAGTGGATCGACATGTCCGTGCGGGCATACGAGCGGCAGCTCCGCCACCGCTTCATAAAAGGTCCGGGCCAGCTCACGCACCGCAGGGACGGGCGAGAAGCAGCGGTCAGGATCAGGACTCCACTGTTCAGTCACGTCAGCCATTGCCTCCAGACGACCGGATTCTACCCCCACCGCCCCGGCAGGTAGGATGGCCGTACCGGAGCAACAGGGGGTTCCCAGGCATGAAACAACCGCAGTTCAGGCTCGACGGCAAAGTGGCGGCAGTCACCGGAGGCTCAGGCGTCCTGGGCAGCGCCATGGCCAGCGGTCTCGCTGCAGCCGGCGCCCGTGTGGCGGTGCTCGCACGCAACCAGGACAACGCCGAACGGGTGGCCGCCGGAATCAGCGGGGGTGGAGGCGAAGCACTGGCCGTTCCGGCTGACGTACTCGACGCGGGTCAACTGAGGCAGGCACGCGACGTGATCATCGGCACCTGGGGCCAGGTCGACGTGCTCGTCAACGCCGCCGGGGGCAACGTTGCCGGAGCAACGATCCCACCAGGCAACACCGTGTTCGACCTCGACGAGACGGCCATGCGCACCGTCGTCGACCTGAACCTGATGGGCACGTTCCTGCCAGTCCAGGTGTTCGCGCAGGAAATGACCAGGCGGCGCACCGGCAACATAATCAACATCTCCTCGATGGCCGCTGACCGTACGCTCACCCGGGTGATCGGCTACTCCGCAGCCAAAGCCGGCATCGACAACCTGACCCGCTGGCTGGCCGTCGAGTTCGGCCGCAGCGCCGCCGGCATCAGGGTCAACGCCATCGCCCCCGGCTTCTTCATCGGCGAACAGAACCGGCGCCTGCTGACGAACGAAGACGGCACTTACACCGACCGCGGCCGCACCGTCATCGAACACACACCGCTCGGCCGTTTCGGCGAGCCGGAAGAGCTGATCGGCACCCTGCTGTGGCTCGCAAGCGACGCCAGCAGTTTCGTGACAGGCACGGTCGTGCCCGTGGACGGCGGATTCTCTGCGTTCAGCGGGGTGTGAACCTCAGCCGTAACGTTCCAGAGTGCGCTGCAGTTCGCTGATCATCAGCTCGCGCAGGTGTGGCGGCTCGACGACCTCGACGGCAGCTCCCCACGAACGGATCCAGGCAAGCAGGTCATACGGCACGCCACCTGCTGCCGTTCCGGCCCGGGCAATGACCGGCACCGAGCCGTCAGCGTCCGGAGGCAGGATCTCCAGGTTGTGCGGCGGCAGTTCCTGCAGCTGACCGGCAACGTGAGCGCTGAAGCGCAAACGTACTTCCACCGGCTCGCCCACGACGATTCCCCAGGCGCCCGACAGGTAATCGTGCGGGTCGAAATCATCCGGGATCTCGTATGAAGCATCTGCTCCCGAAGCGAGCCGTACGTTGCTCATCCGGTCAAGCTTGTAGATGCGCACGCCCCGGTGCCAGTTGCGCTCGAAGCCCAGCACGTAGGCGGCCAGGTTGGTGCGGCTGATCTCGAAGAAGTACACCTCCAGCGCCTGCGGCCGCGGAGTGCCGGTACTGGAGCCGAGACTCAGGTAATCGAAGAGCAGCACCCTCTGTTCGAACCACGCCTGAGCGACCTGATCCAGGTGCCGGCTGTTCGCGGAACTCCTGGTTGCCAGCTGTTCGACACTCCGGTGGGCGCTGCTGCGCGCCGGTTCCGGCAGGGCCCGCGCCAGCTTCTCGAGGGCCGTCCGGTAGTTCTGTTCGTTGATCTGCGCGTGGTGCACCAGCAGCCGGGTAGCGCTGTGCACCGCGAGAGCTTCGACCGGGTTCAGCAGGTCCTTCGGCGCATCCAGCCAGTACTCATGGCTGTCGTTCTCACGCAGGTCAGTCATCTGCCGCAGGTCTTCCAGGTCGCGTTCTATCGTCCGACGTGAAGTTCCGAAGTACTCAGCCAGTTCGACGACACGCCGGGGGCGCAGCTGCAGCAGTTCCTGCAGCTTGCCGAGCCTTCTGGCCTTACTCATGTTGCGTGAAAATGCATTCACCTGTTCCGTATGCTAACCGGTATCAGGCAGCTCACACCCTGCTATGCTCAGCACCGGATATTAAAGAAGTCAGAACTTCAGCAGAGCTGATTCTGGAGGGTTCACTTGTCAGTTGAAACAGAACAGATAACGTTCGCTGATTTCCTGAAAGTCGATATCAGGGTTGGACAGATAGTCACGGCTGAAGAGTTCCCGGAGGCCAGGAAGCCCGCCTGGCGACTCACAGTCGACTTCGGTCCGGAACTCGGCCTGAAGAAGTCTTCAGCACAGATAACCGACCTGTACAGCCCGGGCGACCTGGTCGGCCGGCGGGTGATGGCAGTCGTTAACTTCCCGCCGCGGCAGATCGGCCCGATCATGTCCCAGGTGCTCGTGCTCGGCTTCGATGACGGTGAGGGCCGCATCGTGCTGGCGGTGCCCGACAGGGACGTGCCCCTGGGTGCCCGCCTGCACTGAACCGGCGTCAGAGCTGGGACTGCCAGAACGCCCGGATCCGTTTGGCGCTCTGAATCTCGAAGTCTGCCTGGGCGATCAGTTCCCGGAAGATCATGGTGCGGGTAGCTTTCAGCCGTTGAAGCGAGGCAGCGTCAAGTGTTTCCTGGCGCGCCTGAATCATCGGGTGCGAGCCGTTGTCGATGCTGTCTATGACCTGACGGAAGTACAGCTTGCGTTCTTCCTGCAACCGTATGTGCCGGTCGATGGTGGACCGGACCGTTTCTTCTGACAGGCTGTCGAGGTACGAAGCCCAGAAGCGGAACGGGTCGCGGGTCGGCAGGTACTCGACTGGTTGGTTGAGCCAGTCGCGGAACTGCTGCCGGCCGGCATCGGTCAGGTGGTAGACGATGCGTTCGCGTGAACCGGTAGGTTCGTTCACGGCCTCGACGAGGCCTTCGGCAGCCAGCTTGTGCAGTGCCGGGTATATCTGGCCGTAACTGGCGGTCCAGAGGGAATCAAGTGAGATCCGCAGGTTGTTTCTGATGTCGTATCCGGACATCGGTTTGATGTCCAGCAGACCCAGCAGTACATGCTTGGTAGCCACAGCCTAGGCTAGCGCGTTGCGGCGTGAGCTGTGCGTAATCCACTGCCTTCACCCGCGGAAAGAGCAATGTCCAGCGACCAGGCGCCGCTGCCGCGCACTACGGTTACGACTGCGATCAGGGCGATCATGAGCGGGAACTCGAAGCCCTGATTGGTCCAGAAGAAGCCGTTCTGCACGTTGACCGTGACCATGGCGCCGATCATGTTGATGATCAGCGCCGCTGCAGCGAAACGCCCGCCCAGGCCCAGGATGAGCAGGAGCGCACCGACGGATTCGACGAGGATGACCGACAGCGTAAGGACCGGGGGGAGGCCTAACTGGCTCTCGAAGAAGCTCAGGGTACCGCTGTAGCCACTCCCGCCGAACCAGCCAAGCAGCTTCTGGGCTCCATGTGGCAACATTATGAAGCCGACCACGAGGCGGAGCCACGTGAGCGTTGGGTCAGGCCGGGTTCGCAGCAGTGGTTTCACGTGTGCGAGTATCCCAATAGTACTAAAGGCCGTCAATCTATCAGGGGGGTAGGCGCAGGCTGTGAACAACTTTTGCGGAAACGGTATGGCGTTGCCGATGGCAAGCCGACCGGCCGTTGTCGCAGGTAAGATACTGATGCCCTTCCGGTGCCCGTTGCCCCGGGAACGGTGAGTGGAGCTGACTGCATTGAAGATCGCCACCTGGAACGTCAACTCGATACGCACCCGCATCGACCGGGTCGTCGCCTTCCTGGAGCGCCATGATGTCGACGTGCTCGCCCTGCAGGAGACCAAGTGCAGGCCGGACCAGTTCCCGTTCGACCAGCTGCATGAACAGGGCTACTCCGTGGAAGTGCTGGGACTGAACCAGTGGAACGGTGTTGCCCTCGTCAGCAGGGAACCACTCACTGATGTGCAGCATCATTTCAGTGGCGTGCCACTGTTCGGAGACAGCAGCGAGGCGGAGCCGCGTGCCATCGCAGCAACCACGGCCGGCGTCCGGGTATACAGCCTGTACGTTCCGCATGGCCGCGGCCTGACTGACCCGCATTACGAATACAAACTGAGCTGGCTGGACAACCTAGCAACCGAAGCAGCCGGCCTCAGTGACCAGCCGGTGGCACTGATGGGCGACTTCAACATCGCACCGTTCGACCATGACGTCTGGGACATCAGCGTATTCGAAGGCGCAACTCACGTATCAGCCCCGGAACGCGCCGCGTTCAGCCGGTTCCTGCAGCTTGGTTACCGCGATGTGGTGCGTGACTACGTCCCGGAAGGGTTCACCTACTGGGACTACCAGCAGCTGCGTTTCCCCCGCAATGAGGGTATGCGGATCGATTTCATACTGACGTCACCGCCGCTTACTGAGCGTGTGACCGGGGCGTTCATCGACCGTGATGAACGAAAAGGCAAGGGTGCCAGCGATCACGTGCCAGTGATCATCAACGTCGACTGAGCCGGTCTCACTCGAAGTACAGGCCGACCCGACGTCCCTCGATCTCGTGTACCGCAACGTCCATGTCGTAAACGTCGCGCAGCACGCCAGGTGTGATCACTTCGTCAGGCGAAGCGTGGGCGACCAGCTGGCCGTCCTTCATCGCGATGATCGAATCGGCATAGGCCGAGGCGAAGTTGATGTCGTGCAGCACGAGGATCACGGTCTTGTTCAGTTCCTCTGTCACACGGCGCAACCGTTTCATCATGGCTACGGCGTGCCGCATGTCGAGACTGGCGAGCGGTTCGTCCAACAGTATGTAATCCGTGTCCTGGCACAGGACCATCGCCACGAAAGCCCGCTGCCGCTGACCACCTGAAAGTTCGTCCAGGAAGCGGAACCGCAGGTCCTGCAGTTCGAGGAACTCCAGGGCCGATTCAATGTGGCCACGGTCTTCGAGCGTGGGGCGTCCTTTGTTGTAAGGGTAGCGGCCGAAACTGACCAGGTCTTCGACTGTGAGCCGGACGGCCAGGTGGTTGTCCTGCCGGAGCACGGCGATGCGCCGTGCCAGGCTGTCGCTCATGATTTGCGTGATGTCATCGCCGTCGATGGTCACCGTGCCGGAATCCGGCTTCATCAACCGTGAGATTATCGACAGCAGGGTGGACTTGCCCGCGCCGTTCGGACCGATGATCGCTGTGATGCCACCGCGGCCTATCCGGACGCTGACGTCGTCAACGACCGTGGTCGGGCCGTAGCTTTTGGTTATTGACTTTACTTCTATCACCGGACTGCCCCTCTCAGCAGCAGATAAATGAAGACGATGCCACCCGTGAACTCGATGATGACCGACAGGCTGGTATCGAAACTGAATATGCGTTCCAGCACCAGCTGGCCACCGATGAGCGCGACTATCCCGAGCAGTGCTGCTGCTGCGATGATCACGCCGTGCCGGTACGAACGGACCAGAACGTAGGCCAGGTTGGCAACCAGCAGTCCGAAGAACGTGATCGGCCCGACCAGGGCGGTCGAGATCGCTACGAGGGTGGTGATGACACCGAGCAGGATCATGACGCTGCGCTGGTAGTTGACGCCGAGACCGATGGCCATCTCGCGGCCCAGGGCAAGGATATCCAGTGTGAAGCGCATGCGCCACGCTATGAACAACGCTATCGCCATGATGATGCTGGAGATCAGGAGCAGCTCACGGGGGATGGCGTTGAAGCTCGCGAAGCCGGTGTCCTGCAGCACGACGAACTCGGCTGGATCCATGACGCGCTGCAGCAGGTTGGTGAAGTTGCGGAGCATGAGGCCAAGCACGATGCCGACGAGCACCAGCATATGCAGGCTGCGGTTGGCGACCATGAACAGCCAGTAGAAGAGGCCGCCGGCGAACACCATCATCGCCAGGACGTGGATTATGAACAGCAGGTTGCTGTTCATCTGGATGAGCGTGGTCGAGCCGAAGAAGAACACCAGGCACGTCTGGATCAGCATGTACAGGGCGTCGAAGCCCATGATCGACGGCGTGAGGATCCGGTTGTTGGTGATCGTCTGGAAGATGACGGTCGAAGCCGCGATGGCTGTGCCGACGAGCACCATGCCGAGTATCTTGCGGCCGCGGAACGGTATGATGAAGCTCCACGAACCCCGGGCGTCGATGGTCATGAAAATGACGATCGCGATGAGGGCCAGGACGAGCAGCACGGTGAGGCTGAGGGCGGGGGAGAAACGGCCCCAGCGGCGCCTTACCGGTGTGCTGCCGCCGCTGCGGCGACTGTCGAGCATTGTGTCAGCCGACACGTGCGGACCTCCGCAGGAGCAGGACCAGGAACAGTGCACCACCGATGAAACCGACCATCGTGCCGATGGGGATCTCGTACGGGTAACGGAGCGTGCGGCCAAGGATGTCGCAGATCAGTACGAAGCCGGCACCGAATATGGCCAGGTACGGTATCGCGCGCCGGACGTTGTCGCCAACGATCATGCTGACCACGTTGGGAACGACCAGGCCGATGAACGGGATGGCTCCTACGTTCACGACATTCACGGCCGTTATGAGCGAGACGATCGTCAGGCCCAGGGCGACCACGCGGCCGTAGTTGACGCCGAGGTTGCGGGTGAACGATTCCCCCATGCCCGCCACCGTGAAGCGGTCCGCTGCGATGTAGGCGAGCGCCGTCAGTCCCCCCGATATCCACAGGAGCTCGTAGCGGCCCCTCAGTACACGGGAGAAGTCACCGGTCGTCCAGGCTGTCAGTGACTGCAGGAAATTGTACCGGTAGGCGAGGAAGGTGGTGAACGCCGCGATGATACCGCCCAGCATGATGCCCAGCAGCGGCACGATGAGCGGTGAGCGCAGGGGGATGCGCCGGAGGATGAGGAGCAGCAGGCCGGTACCGGCCAGGGCGAACAGCGAGGAGACGATGATCTTGGTGATGACGGAACTGTTCGGAGCGAACATGGTGACCACCAGGATGCCCAGTGCGGCCGCTTCAGTCGTACCTGCGGTCGAGGGCGAAACGAACCGGTTGCGGGACAGGAGCTGCATGAGCATCCCGGCAACGCCCATCGACATGCCGACCAGGATGATCGCGACCGTGCGGGGCAGACGGCTTGCCAGCAGCACCAGGTTCGCCTGCAGGTCTTCAACATTGAAAAGTGAGCCCAGCGACAGGTCGTAAACACCTATCGCCAGGCTCACGATCGTGAGCAGCAGCAGCGCCAGCAGGGCGAGTGCGAGCTTGAGGTTCGCCCGGGCGGGCTGTGGCTGCGTCAGCACCTGATTAAGTGCTTAGCGGGCGTATGCCGCCGCGACCTCGTCGAGCATCTCGCCAGCGCTGGTCAGGCCGGCGCCGGTGATGATGTACCAGTTGAACGGATCGAGGTAGACGATCCGGTCGTTCTGCCAGGCTGAGGTCTGGTGCATGAGTTCGTTGTCGAGCACCGCTGCGGCGGGCTGGCCGCCTTCGGTGCCGACGGCTGCGTCACGGTCGATCACGAACAGCCAGTCAGGGTCGTACTGGACGAGGAACTCGAAGGAGATCGGTTCGCCGTGCGTGGCGCTCTCGATGTCTTCGATGGTCGGAACGAGGCCGAGGGTCTGGTACAGAAGTGCACCGCGGCCGGCACGGGCGTTGTTCGGTGCGAGCAGTGAGAGGCTGCCACCGTTCACCATCATGACCAGGCCGTTGCCGCCGGCTGCGACCTGCTCGCGGAGCGCATCGACCTGGGCCTGGATGTCGGCAAGGGCGGCTTCTGCTTCGGCCTCGAGGTCGAAGATCTGACCAAGGGTCATGGTGTTGGCCTGGAGGCTGCTGTAGAAGTCCTCACCGAAGGTCAGGTCGATGGTCGGCGCCATCCGGCTCAGTTCAGGGTAAGCGGCTGCCGAACGGCCGGCGATTACTATCAGGTCAGGCTGGGAAGCGTTGATCTCCTCGTAATCCGGCTCGAACAGACTGCCGATGTTGATGAGGCCCTCGGGAAGCCAGGCTGGGGCGGCACCGGCAAGCGGCGGGGCGCCGTGCACCTCGACGCCGAGAGTGTTCAGCGTGTCGATCGTGGCGTAGTCGAAGCTGAACACGACCGCAGGGTTCACGTCGACCGTTGCCTCGCCCTGGGCGTGCTGGACTGTCACCTGCTGGGCCGAGGCGATGCCGGCTCCGATCGCGAGGGTGAGTGCGGCTGCTGCGAGTTTGCGCGTGATGGAAGTTGCCATAGCTCTCCTGGTTCATACCTGCGACCGGTTGGGCCGGTGGCAGGTTATTCTTCTGGTCGAAGGCATTGCAATGCACTGGCTAATCCCGAGTATTAAGGTCGGAATTG
>CAYPKV010000066.1:0-12151 GCA_964411415.1 uncultured bacterium | reverse complement strand
CCACCAGGTCCACGTTGTGGTTGTCCACCAGGTGCAGGTTCTGGTAGATGGCGTCAGCGGTGCCGCGGTACCACTCGGCGCCCAGCTCCTCGTACAGGTACATCTGGGCAGGGGCGAGGGTGATGAAGTGGTTGTCCAGGAAAGTGCCGAAACGCCAGTTACGCTGGATGTGCTCCGTCAGGCTCTGCGCCTTGAACTGGGTCAGCACGTACATGCCGTATATCCCGGAGTTGATCATGTTGTTGAGCGCGAAGTCGATGATGCGGTACTTGCTGCCGAACGGTACCGCCGGTTTGGTCCGCCGCGACGTCAGCGGATGAAGCCTGCTGCCCTTGCCCCCGGCCAGCACCATGCCGAGAGTCCTGACCTTGCGTCTTGCGCCCATGACCCGGGACCTCCTGTTCACTGCTGAGCATAACAGCGGGAAGGCGGCTCAGGCGCTATGCTGCGCTCGTGAACTACGCAGAACAGGCAACAGCCGCTGTCCCCCAGAAGAAGGCGATACTCGCACTGCCGGTCAGCGAACTTCCGGACGACGGCCGCAGCTTCCGGGCGGTTCAGCTCGCTGAGTGGCTGTACCGCAGTGGCGCCAGCTCGTTCAGCCAGATGACCAACCTGCCGAAAGCCTGGCGGGAAGAGCTCGAACGTGACTGGTTCATCAGTCCGTTTAAGTCCACTGAACGGTTCCCTTCCGCTGACGGTTCGGTCCGTTACCTGTTCACCCTCGAAGACGGCAAGCAGACAGAAGCGGTCTACATGCCGTACGCCAACCGCCGTACCGTCTGTGTATCCAGCATGGTCGGCTGCCCGGCCGGCTGTGCGTTCTGCGCCACCGGCGCAATGGGATTCGGCCGCAACCTCACCGCTGCCGAGATCGTCGCCCAGCTGCTCGCAGTGGCCTGGGAAGAGAACATCCCGCCCCAGTCGATCCGCAACATCGTCCTGATGGGTATGGGCGAGGCGCTGCTCAACTACACCAACGCACTGGCTGCCATCCGCTGCTGGCTCGACCCGGACGGCCTTGACATGTCGCCCCGCCGCATAACGCTGTCGACCGTCGGACTGCCCAGCCGCATCAGCCGGCTCACCGGCGAAGGCCTGGCGCTCACCCTGGCCGTCAGCCTGCACGCCCCGGATGAAGAGACCCGCCGCCGGATCATCCCGACGGCCCATGCGCATTCGATCGAGGACATCATGGACTCGCTGCGGGAATGGCAGGCTGCCACCGGCCGCCGCGTGACCATCGAGTACACGATGCTCGAAGGCGTCAACGACCACCCGTGGCAGGCGACGTTGCTGGCCAGCCGGCTCAAAGGCATCGTCAGTCACGTCAACCTGATCCCCTTCAACCCGTGGCAGGCGTCGGAGTTCAGCTCCAGCAGCCGTGACGTGATCGGTGAGTTCCAGTCGCTGCTTGAAGCAGCAGGTGTGTCGGTATCAGTCCGGTTCAGCCGCGGGCAGGATGCGGGTGCCGCCTGCGGGCAGCTCTCCCTGCAGCGAATTTCACAGGACAGCCTGCCGATGGCGTATTAGACTGGCTGGCAAAGTGTCTGACCCGTGCCGCCTGTTACCGGGCCAGTGCGCGGGACTCAGGGACCCTGGCCTGGCCGCAGTACCGGCAGGGCACTCGTCTGGAGGCGGGGAATGCTCACGCGTAAACTTTCACGGCTGTCTCGTTCGTTCCTGACCGCAGCCATCGTCGTTTCCGGCGGCCTGGCCGGCCAGGTTCTGGCACAGACTACTCCGGCACAGCTCCGTGCTGCCGTCGACCAGGACCCGGGCAACGCTGCCCTGTGGGTCGATCTTGGCAACGCCTGGCTCGATGCTGAAGACTTCGAAGCTGCCCGCACCGCTTTCCTTGAGGCCGTATCGCTGGATTACCGCCAGGGTGACGCCCACTTCGGACTCGGTCTGGCTGAGTACAACCGTGGTGACTTCCAGGCGGCTCTGTTCGCGTTCTCGGAGGTAGCCCGGCTGTACCCCGAGCGTTTCGACGGCCACTACAACCTGGCTGTGACCCAGGCACGGCTGCGCATGCCTGTTGAAGCGGCTGAGTCGTTCCGTGCCGCGCTTGACAACGCCGCACCTGAAGCCAGTCTTGGTGACGAACTGAACGCCTGGCTGGGCCTGGCAGGCCAGCTGAAGCTGACCGGTGATCACGCCGGGGCAGCCGAAGCCTACGCTGAAGCTGTCATCGCTGCGCCCGAGGACCGCGACGTGCGTTACCTTCACGCCGAAGCACTGTGGCGCGCCGGCAGCGGCCTCGAGGCCCTGCCGCTGCTCATCGAACTCGATGACGCCACCAACGAAGACTGGCGCGTCAGCTCACTCATCGCTGACATATACGTGGAGCAGGGTCAGACCGACTACGCGCTGCGCGCCCTGGACCGCGCCATCCGCAAGGCTGAGGAGAACGGCTCAGCCAGCGCACAGGCCGGCATCCACATCAAGCTCGGCCTGCTGCAGCGGCAGCTTGGCCGTCCGTCCGAAGCCCTCGCTTCGTTCCAGCGTGCCACCAACGTCGATCCAGCTTCCTGGCAGGCCCACTACAACTACGGCCTGAGCCTGCTGGAGGCCGGCCGCACCGCCGAAGCCATCACCCCGCTTGAGACGGCGGTCGTCCGTGCCCCGGTTAGCGGTGAAGCCCGTCTGGCACTCGCCACTGCTTACGACCAGTCTGCTGATTCTGATAAGGCGTTCGAACAGGCTGACGCTGCCATGGGGCTGCTGGCTGACCCGCAGCTGCAGGCGCAGGCCCGCTTCCTCGCCGGCCGCGCCCAGTACCGGCTCGGTGACCACGCCCGGGCTTCCGAGCTGCTGAGCGCCGTCGTGGCTGAGCGCCCGGGTGACGCCCAGGCGCAGCTGTGGGCCGGCCTGGCTGAGTACCAGCTGGGCAACTACCCGGAGGCCATCCAGTACTACGAGCGTTCCGTGCAGCTGGCGCCCGAGAGCCGCGAAGCCCGCGCCAACCTCGCCGCCGCCTACCTGGCCGCTGCCCGTTACTCCGATGCAGAGTTCATCTACCAGGAACTGATCGGCGTGAACCCGGCTGACGCCCAGAGCCACTACAACCTCGGCTGGGCACTGCTGTCACAGAGCAGGCTCGCAGCCGCCCGTGACGCCTTCCAGGCTGCCCTCGAACTGGGCTGGTCGCCCGCGGCAGAGGCGCTCTCCACCTACTTCTGACGGTCCGCGGCGACGGTGCCAGGGCTTAACTCAGCCTTCAGACCGCCGCCGCAGGCCTTTTTAATCTCATGACAGCAGTAATACAATGTCAGCCATGGACTGGATAAGGAGAAACTGGCCGGATCTGTTGATTGGCTTCGCCCTGCTGGCCGTGATCTCGGGCATCGTGGCGACCCTGCTGACCGGCGGCAGCTTCCTGCCCGGGCAGGGCGGCAACCAGCCGGCCCCGACCCCGGTGGCTCAGCAGCCGCAGCAGGCGCAGACCACCGCTCAGCAGCCCCAGCAGGCCCCGACGACTGGCCCGCAGGACACGAGCCTGCCGGCGATGCCGCTCCTGGACCAGCCGAACCAGCAGACTGACTCGCTGGCTGACGGTCGCGTCGATCCGTTCGCGGTCGCCACTGATGAACCCGCAACCCCCGCTGAGACCGATCCACAGGACCTGCCGGTCGTCGTGGCGATCCGCCCGGGCACAGATCCCCAGGCGACGACCACTGAGCCGGCAGCCCAGCAGCCACAGAACGAGCCCCAGGCGCAGCAGCCGGCCGCTCAGCAGCCCGCTCAGTCAACCCAGGCTGCCCAGACGGCGCCGGCCCAGTCGACCCCGCCGGCCACCAGCAGCAGCGGTCAGATGCCGAGCGCACAGGTTCCGTACACCGTCGGCGTCGGCGCGTTCCAGAACGCTGATAACGCCGAGCGTCAGGCGACTGTTTTCCGTCAGGCCGGCTACCCGGTCGTAGTGGCAGTCCAGGACGCCTTCACAGTCGTTCTGCTCGGGCCGTACGCCAACCGTTCCGAGGCTGAGCGCGTGAGCGACGCAGTCGCGTCAGGCGGTTTCAGCGTCTCACCGATCATCTACACGTACCAGGGTGAGGACGGCGCCGGACAGCAGACTTCGGCGGCAGCTGCAGCACCCGCTCCGGCCCAGACGCAGACCCAGACGCAGGCTCCGGCCCCCGCCGCTGCGCAGACTGCCAGCAGCGCCGGCCGTTACCTGCAGGCCGGTGCTTACTCGTCCAGCGAAAACGCCGGTGCTCAGGCCAGCCTCATCGAAGGTCTCGGTTTCACCGTCACCCAGCAACAGGACGGCAACCTGATCAGGGTGCTGGTCGGCCCGTTCCCCGAAGGTCAGCTGGACGACGCACGTGACAGGCTGGCTGCACAGGGCATCGACAGCGTTCCCCGTTGACGCACGATGCGGCACCGCCGGCTACCGTCAGCCGGCTGATCACTTACCTGCGTGCCCTCTCCCAGTTACTGGCAGAAGGCGTCACCATCACGTCCAGTGAGACGCTCGCCGGGGCGACCGACATCTCGGCGTTCCAGATCCGCAAGGACCTCGCCTACTTCGGCACGTTCGGCACACGCGGCAGCGGTTATGACACCCACCTCGTGCACGACCGTCTGCGTGAGATCCTCGGACTGACCGAGACTTACAGCGTGGCGATCATCGGCATGGGCCGCCTCGGTCAGGCGATCACTGACTACCCGGCGTTCGGTGAGTACGGTTTCGCGATCCGGGCGCTGTTCGATCATGATCCGCAGCGTGTCGGCCAGAAGTTCGCAGGTGTGGCCGTGTCCGACAGCCGTGAACTGCCGCGCATCGTTGCAGAACGCCAGGTCGAGATGGCCCTTATAACCGTGCCTGCCCACGCAGCCCAGCAGGTGACCGACGAGGTGGTCGCCGCGGGCGTCACAGCCATCCTCAACTTCGCTCCGGTCGTCCTGCGCGTGCCCGAAGGCGTGGTCGTGGAGCCGGTGGATTTCCTGGCCGGGCTCAAACGGCTCTCCTATCACCTGCGCGGACTGCCGGTGCTGAAGCCTGCGGGCAGGCAGCAGCCGGTATAATCGCCCGAGTGCACCTGGACCTTGAACGCGAACTGTCGGCATTCGACGAGCACCTGACCGCTGAACTGCGCAGCGACCCCGAGCTGCTCGGCGACATCGGTGTCTCGCTCATCCAGGCTGGCGGCAAACGGGTCCGGCCGCGCCTCGCCCTGCTTACCGGTGCACTGCTGAACGCAGACCCGGCGCATGGCCGTGACGTGGCCATGGCGGTGGAGATGCTGCACTCCGCCTCACTGCTTCATGACGACCTGATCGACGAATCCGACACGCGCCGCGGCCGGCCCGCCGCGCACCGGCTGTTCAGCAACACCGTCAGCGTCATGGCCGGCGACTTCCTGCTGGCCCGCGTGCTGCGGGTGCTGGCCCGCAGCCGCAACCACGACTTCACGATGCTCATGAGCGACGTGGCAGCTGCGATCTGCGAAGCGGAGATACTGCAGTACCAGATCGCCGGCAGCGCCGACTACTCGTTCGGGAAGTACCTGTCGGTGATCGACGGCAAGACCGCGGTACTGATCAGCGCGGCGCTGGAAGGTGTGGCTATACTGGCGGACACTGACGAGGCGACCCGGGCGGCCCTGCGCGGCTTCGGCATGCATTACGGGCGCGCGTTCCAGCTGCGCGACGACCTGCTTGACCTGGTTGCTGACGAGACGTCGCTCGGCAAGCCGACAGGTAACGACCTGCGGGAAGGCAAGGCCACCTGGCCGGTCCTGCTGCTGCTCGACAGTGGCGACGCTGAAGCTGCCGCCATCGTTGAACGCCGCGCCGGGGAACCGGGCGATGTGGAACGCATGGCCAGCCTGATACGGGAATCCGGGGCTGCAGTGGCCACACGCGAGAGAATAGAAGACGAGACGGCGAAGGCACGGACAGTGCTGGAGTCACATTTCCCTGACTCGCCGGCGCGCAGTGCCCTGTTGCAGCTGGCGTCAGCTGAAGCGGAGAGGGCGGTCTGATGGCCAGGCGATCCGGCAAGACCCCGAAAGATGGTGCACAGGTGAGCGGACCAGCTTCGAGTAACGGTGCACAGACGAACGAACCGGCAGAACAGCTCGACAGCACAACGGTGATGGAGTTCTTCAACGCCCATCCCGAGCGGCCCTGGCATGAACAGGACGTTGCGAGGCAGCTGGGCGTCGATGAACGCTCAGGTCTGCGTACCCTGCTGAACACACTCACTGACGAAGGCCGGCTCATAAGGACGCGACGCAGGACTTACGGCCTGCCTGAAGAGATGAACCTGCTGGTCGGCCGTCTGCAGGTCACTTCCGGCGGTAACGGCTTCGTCATCCTCGACGAAGGTGGCGATGACCTGTTCGTTCCCGCCGATGAGCTGGGTGGCGGCTGGGACGGTGACCGGGTGGTCGCCAGGCCCAACCCGGGACCACAGGTCGGCAACCGCCAGAGCGCTTCGATCGTGCGGGTCCTGGAACGCAAGCACAAGCGGATCGTCGGTACGCTTGAGTACTCGCAGGGCTACGCAATCCTGCGCCCCGACAGCACCCGCCTGGGCACCCGCATCCTGCTGACCCCGGATTCGGTCGGCAGGCTCGAGCCCGGCAGCCGCATCGTAGCGAACCTCGTATGGCCGGAAGACTCCGGCGAGGCTGATCCGTTCGGCCACGTCGAGGAGTACCTGGGTGACGGTGACGATACCGAGATCGAGACCCGGGCCGTCATCATCAAGTTCGACCTCAAAGACGCCTTCGATGAGGACACCGTCGCTGAGGCGGCGGCGATCCCGCAGTCCGTCACGGACGCTGAGCTCAGGAACCGCCTCGACATGCGCAGCCACACGACCTTCACGATCGACGGGGCTGACGCCAGGGACTTCGACGATGCCATCTCGCTGGAGCGGCTGCGCGGCAAGAACCAGACGGGCCAGCTGCGCATCGGCATCCACATCGCGGACGTCAGTCATTACGTGACCGAAGGCAGCGCGCTGGACCGCGAGGCCAACGAACGCGCCACCTCCGTCTACCTGCCCAACCGCGTGCTGCCGATGCTGCCGGAGGAACTGTCCAACGGCATCTGTTCGCTCGTGGAAGGTCAGGACCGCCTGGCCATGTCGGTGCTGGTCGACATCGACCGTGCCGGCAAGGTACATGCGGTCAGCTTCAAGGAGACGGTCATCCGCTCGGACGCCCGCCTGACGTACGACGAGGTGCAGGAGTTCGCTGATGGTGGCCGCATGCCGATGGGGCGGCGGAAGCTCGAGAAGGACCTGAAGGTTCTGCTCGACATAACCGGGCTGCTCCGCAGGCAGCGCTTCGCCGATGGTGCACTCGACTTCGACCTGCCTGAGGCACGAGTCCTGGTGGGTGAGGACGGCGAGCTGGAGGTGCAGCCGATCCGCAGCAACCAGGCGCGGCAGCTCATCGAAGAACTCATGCTGCTCGCCAACCGCCTGGTAGCCGCGGAACTGAGCCGCCGGACCATCCCGGCGCTGTACCGCGTACACGAAGACCCCAGCGAAGACCGGCTCGAAGCACTGGCGCGCGGCGTCGCCCGCCTGGGCTACACCCTCGACCAGGACAACGTCACCCCGGCTGACCTGCAGCGCCTGCTCGGTGAGGTCGCCGGCAAGCCGGAGGCGCAGCTGGTCGGCATGCTCGTGCTGCGCAGCCTCAAGCAGGCCCGCTACTCCGAGGAGAACCTGGGGCACTTCGGGCTCGGTTTCGAGAACTACCTGCACTTCACCAGTCCGATCCGCCGCTACCCTGACCTGGTCGTGCACCGCTCGATGCGGACGATGCTGCTGCGCCGGCCGGGCCGGGGTGTCAAGGCCCGTGTCGCCGCGGAACTGCCTGCACTGGCCGAGTACACCAGCGTGCGGGAGCGGGCAGCTGAGGACGCTGAACGGGACCTGACCCGTTACTTCCACGCCCGCTGGGCCCGTGAGCACATCGGCGAGACGTTCATGGCCACCGTCGCCGGAGTCACCAACTTCGGCATGTTCCTGGCGCTGCCCAACGGAGTGGAAGGGCTGCTGCACGTCAGCAACCTGGACGACGACTACTACATGTACTTCGAGGACTCGCTCATGCTCATGGGCAAGCACACCCGCCGCAAGTACCGCTTCGGTGACCGTGTGGAGGTGCGCATCCTCAACAGCGTTCCGCTCAACCGCCAGATCGACCTGATCCCGGCGAGCCAGGAACTGCCCGACGCCGCAGTCACGGACGGGGAGCCGCAGCGCCAGCAGCGCAAGGCGAAGGCCACCCAGCCGGACAGGCCTGCACCGGCACCCGTTGCAGCCGCGGCAGGCAAGAGCACGCAGCCTGCCGGGACTGACGAGACCCAGCCCGCCCAGAAGAAGTCCAGACGCAAGGACCGGCGCAAGCGTGAGGAGGCAGCAGCACAGGCTGCCGCAACTCCGGCGCCCGCGCCCGCGCCAGCACCCGTCCGCACTGCAACGCGCCCGCCGGCAGCTGGCCGTAAGCGCCGCCGCCTGGTGTTCGGCCGCAAGGACTGAGCTCTCACTTGCCGCATCTGGCAGGCTGATAGGATGACCGGCAAGCCGGTTGGCAGAGGAGGCCACCTGATGACCCAGGAACACAGATACTCGCTCACCAGGGTCTGCCTGCGCCGTGGAGAGCTTTCGCTGCCGCGCAGCCTGACGGGCCTGTTCGCACCTGACAGTACGGTCGAAGTGACTGACAGCACGAGTGGCAACAGCCTCGAGATCAGGTCAGTTGGTGAGCGCGTTCTGCAGGGCCTTGCTCCGTTCTTCGAAGAGCATGGCCTGGAAGTAAACGATCAGATACTCATCCGTTCCGGCAGGGACGGTGCAGTCACCCTGACACCGCTCAGGCGTGAACGCACGCCCCGTCCAGGCCGTGTCGACAGGGAAGAGATAGTGAGGACGGTGCTCGCAGCCGGGCCTGTCACTGAAGCCGAAGCACGGGCACTGCTGCCCGGACTGCCTGCGGACTTCCGCCTGGCGGCCCTGCTGCAGGAGAGCGGCAGGTTCCAGCTGCGGGGTGGACGCTGGCATGACGCAGCGGCAGCCCGCGAAGCTGAGTTCGCCCGTGAAGTCGACGAGGCGCTGGCCCAGGCCAGCCCGGTCCGTCACACTGAAGCCGCTCCGGCCGTTACCGGTGTCCGCCAGGTGCTGGGCCGCGTCGGCTTCCAGGTAAGCGACCTTGGTGACGGTATGTTCATGCTCGACTCCGCCAGCCAGGGCAGCAGCGCTCCGGGCTTCCGGGTGCTGGGCTGTGAACTGCAGCCCGGTGTCCGCCTCGACTGGGCCGTGCTCCTGGAGCGGCGCCGGCAGGCAGCCGCTGACCACCTTGCAGTGTTCGGTGCTGAAGGCAGCGTGGAGTCGCTGGCGGCGCCTGCTGAACTGGCCCACGCTACCCTGTGGACCACAGAAGCAGTCAGCAACATCGGTGAACTCGTACGGAACCTGCCCATCTGCCCGGTCGACCTGGAGCCGTACTTCCGGACCGGTGGCATGACCGGCGAGGGCCGCGACCGCTTCGAGCGGCAGATCCAGGCGCGCATCGCTGAACGCGGCGCCTTCTCGACCGTACTCGCCAACCTGGCGGTGCACCCGGGGCCGGCCGGTTTCCGGCTGGAGGACGCCGCCCGTGGTGTGGACCGCGATACTGCCCTGCGGATCCTCGATCAGCTGTCGCGCTCACCGTTCCAGCTGGTCATCCGCCGCGAAGGTGGCGACTGGTACCTGCGTGAGAACGTGCAGACCGCACTGCGGCAACTGGCTGAGTACGCCAGCTCCCTGCAGGACCACATGCCACGCAGCCGGCAGCAGCTCGCCGTGCAGCGCGGCTGACGACCCACCCGCACATACGGCAGAGGGGGCGCCATTCATGTGGCGCCCCCTCTTTAAATGTTCGTTCTGAATATCAGTCCCCGGCCGCCGTTGTCAGCGTCTGCAGCGGCGTAACGGTTACGAGCGCGTCGCGTGCAGCGGCGATCGAGCGGACCGTCCAGGCTGCTGCTTCGGCGGTCGAGACGAGCGGGATGGCGTCCTCGAGGGCGCGGCGCAGCTCAGGAGTGTGGGCCGTGTCGATCAGCAGGTCGTAATCGATGGCGCTGTCAGCCGGTCCGCGCAGCACCTCGAAGCCGAGCTCGCCGAACTCAGCAGCGATCTCGTCCAGGTCATCGCCGATCAGCCGCACGCTGCCTGAGCGCGGCAGCCTGATGCCCGCACCGAGCTGCGCCTTGTAGTAGGCAAGCCACGGGTCCCAGGCGATGCCCATGCTCTCACCGGTGGACTTCATCTCTGCGCCGAGTACGGGCAGCACGCCACTGAACTTCAGGAACGGCAGCGTGGCTTCCTTGACGCTGTAGTAGGCGGGACGCGGTGCTTCGGTGAAGCCGATGTCCTTCAGGCTCTGGCCTGCGGCGATCAGCGCCGCGTACTTCGCCAGCGGGTGGCCGATCGCCTTGGACAGGTAAGGGATCGTACGGCTGGCGCGCGGGTTGGCTTCGATGACGAGCACTTCGCCGCCGCGGACCAGGAACTGGAAGTTGACCAGCCCGCGCACGCCGATGGCTTCGGCAAGCCGGACGCTGTAGTCCTCGATGCGTGACACTACCTGCGGCGAGAGGTTGACGGGTGGGGTTATGCAGGCGCTGTCACCGGAGTGGACGCCGGCGCCTTCCACGTGCTCCATGATGCCGGCCACCACGGTCGTCTCGCCATCGGAGATGGCGTCGACATCCACCTCGATGGCGCCCTGGATGAAGGCGTCGACGAGGATGGAAGGGTCACCGGGGATCTCTGTGTAGATGTCCTTCAGGTAGGCGTCCAGTTCCGCGTCGCTGAACACGGCCTTCATGGCGCGGCCACCAAGCACGTAACTGGGTCGGACCATTACCGGGTAACCGATGCGCTGGGCCAGCTGCCGGACGCCGTCGGGGGTGCTGGCGACACCGCATTCAGGCTGGGCGATGTCCAGGCTCTGACACAGCCTGTGGAACTCATCGCGGTCTTCAGCGCGGTCGATCGCCTGGGGGTCGGTGCCCCAGATGGGCACGCCGGCCTCGGCCAGGCCACGGGCCAGCCGGAGTGGCGTCTGACCGCCCAGCTGGACGATGACACCGACAGGCTTCTCGCGGTCGATCACGTTGAGGACGTCTTCGTAGGTGAGCGGTTCGAAGTAGAGGCGGTCCGCGGTGTCGTAGTCCGTGGAAACGGTCTCAGGGTTCGAGTTGATCATCACCGTCTCGAAACCGGCTTCGCGCAGGGCCCAGGCGGCATGCACCGTGGCGTAGTCGAACTCGACGCCCTGGCCGATGCGGTTGGGTCCGGAGCCCAGGATCACGACCCGGTCACGTTCGCCGTCGCGGACCTCGTCCTCCCACTCGTAGGTGCTGTAGTGGTACGGGGTGTAGGCCTCGAACTCGGCGGCGCACGTATCGACGGTCTTGAAGACGGGCGCGCTGTGGTGCAGGTTGCGGTGGTGCCGGACTTCACTCAGCGGGTCACCGGTGATGGCGGCGATGTCAGCGTCGGAGAAGCCGATGCGCTTGATCTCCCGCCAGGTCTCCCACTTCCATTCCGGGATCGGCGGCAGTTTGCGGATCTCGTCCTCGGCGGCGATGATCTCGGCCAGCTGATGGAGGAACCACGGGTCGACTGCGGTCCGGTCGAACAGGTAGTGGACTGTGCGGCCGCGGCGCAGCAGTTCCAGCATCGCCGAGAGGCGGCGCGGGTTCGGCCTGAGGAGCGCTGCGAGGGTGTCCTCGCTCATCGTGGCGGTCTCGTTACGGATGTCCAGCTCCAGGGAGCGCACCGCCTTGAGCAGGCTCTCCTTGAAGGTGCGGCCGATCGACATGACCTCGCCGACCGAACGCATCTGGGTGCCGAGCTCGGTCGGGCTGCCGGGGAACTTCTCGAACGCGAAGCGCGGGATCTTGGTGACGACGTAGTCGATCGCCGGTTCGAAAGCCGCTTTCGTCTGGCGGGTGATGTCGTTCGGCAGCTCGTCCAGGTGGTAGCCGACCGCGAGCAGCGCGGCGATCTTGGCGATGGGGTAGCCGGTCGCTTTCGAAGCCAGGGCGGAGGAGCGCGAGACGCGTGGGTTCATCTCGATGACGATGACGTCACCGTTGGCCGGGTTTACCGCGAACTGGATGTTGGAGC